>JAWOCW010000184.1:0-4888 GCA_046483615.1 Desulfosudaceae bacterium | reverse complement strand
GGCAATGAGATGAGGTTTGTCAACCACGGGGCCGAACCCAACCTGGTCGTGGAACATACCCTTCACCGGGGTCAGTGGGTGCTGTTTTTCACGGCCGGCCGTGATATCGCCAGGGACGAGGAATTGTTGATCAGCTATGGGGCCGCTTACTGGGAGGAAGGTTACCGGGCCGGCCTGTTGTCATAAAAGCGGGCCCCGGATCCGCCTGAATGCGCGCGGGTCAGCGCATCAGCCCCGGCAGATACAGGGTCAGGCCGGGGAAGGCGATGATAAGAGCCACTGCCACGATCAGGGCCGCCAGGTAAGGCAGCACCCCTTTAAAAATATCTCCCAGGGGAATATCGGGCATGACGCTTTGAACCACGTAGACGTTGCTCCCGACCGGCGGGGTGATAACTCCGATCTGGGTGACCAGCACGATGACCACGCCGAACCAGATCGGATCATATCCCAGGGCGGTTACCACCGGGTAAAAAATAGGAATGGTCAGCATGATCAGGGCCAGGGCGTCGATCAGGCAGCCGCCGGCTATATATACCAGGATAATCAAAGAGATGATGGCGTAGGGAGGCAGGGCCAGGCCGCCGACCCAGGCGGCGATGGTAAAGGGGATGCGGGTGACCGCCATAAAATGGCCGAAGATGGTCGCCCCGGCCACGATTACCAGAATCATGCAGGATATCCGGGTGGTTTCTTTGAGCGCCTGGAAGAAGCTTTCCCGGGACAGGTTTCTCCGGACACAGGCCACCACCAGGGTGCCGAAAGCGCCGATACCGCCCGCTTCAGTGGGCGTGAACAGGCCGGCAAAGAGGCCGCCCATAACCATGATAAACAGCACCAGGGTTTCAGCCACGCCGGACAGGGACTTGAACCGTTCCGGCCAGGAGGCTTTCTCTCCCCGGGGCGCCACGGTCGGGTCCAGAAGCGCCCAGATGGCGATTACCAGCATGAACAGGGCGGTCAAAAGAATGCCCGGCAGAATTCCGGCGATGAACAGTTTACCGATGGATTGCTCGGTCATGATGCCGTAAACGATAAAAATGACACTGGGCGGGACCAGGATGCCGAGACTGCCGCCGGCGGCCACGGCGCCGGCGCCGAGGCTGTCCCGATAATGATAACGCCGCATTTCCGGGATGGTGATAGCGGCCATGGTGGCGGCGGTGGCGTTGGTGGAACCGGAGATGGCGGAAAAACCGCTGCAGGCGCCGATGGTGGCGATCCCCATGCCGCCCGGCCAATGTCCGATGAATTTATAGACCGTATGGAAGAGGCGGCTGCTGATGCCGGCATGAAATGCGATCTGCCCCATCAGGATAAACAGCGGAATGACGGTCAGGCTGTACGAACCGAATATATTGAAGATGTCTTTGGCCGCCATGCTGAAAGCGGCATCCAGTGATATTATTTTGGCGAAACCGGCAATGCCGACCAGAGCCATGGCAAATCCCACCGGCATGCGCAGGAAGATAAGCAGGATCAGAGCGGCGAAGCCGACTATGCCGGTAAGAGTGGGGGTCATTTATCGTTTGGCCTCGGGTTGGCCGGGGTGGCCGGAGGGATTGAAGGAGTATAGCAACTGCGCCACAAATACGGCGCAGAGCGCGGCGCAGCCGATGGCTATGCCGTAAATAAACGGTGCTAAGGGTATCTGCAGGGTCATGGATACTTCTCCGGCCCGGCGCATATCACCGGCATAAGCCAGCAGGTACCTGGTAAGCACCAGGAACAGGGCCGTGCATACCAGCAGATTCAGGCGTTCAATAAAAGTGGCCAGGCCGGCCGGCAGTTTTCTGACCAGAAAATCCACCGCGATGTGGCCGCGGCTGAGGGAGGTCCCGGCCAGGGAAAAGGCTATTACCAGGGCGCCGAGAAAACCGATAATTTCGTATGTGCCGGGAATAGGGCAACGGAGAAATCGCAGCGCCACATCCAGGGTTGTCAGCAACATTATGGCCACCACGGCCGCGGCCGCCAGATTGTTCAAGATGGCGGCCGCGGTTCCGATATAATTAAGCAGCTGGCGCATGTCAGGATGCCTTGAGTAATAAAAAATACGGTTTATCTTAGATCATCAATCAGCTGACGCAGTTTATTAACGTATTTTTTGCCGTCCAGTCCTTTTTCCCCGGCTTCCGCGGTGTAGTCGTCAATAACCGGCTGAACCCGGTCCTTCCAGATGGCGCTTTGTTCTTCAGACAGGGGCACGATGGTATTGTCCAGGCTGCGGGTGTATTCCCGGCCGGCCTGATCTGCCTCATCCCAGGCCCGGCCGTGAACGTCGATCCATTCCCGGCTGGTCTCTTCAAAAACCGCCTGTTGCTCGGGCGAAAGGCTGTCCCATTTGTCCTGGTTCATGACCACGAACATGGCCGTGGTGTAACCAATGGAAACGCACTCGGTGGTGCTGTTGATGACTTCCGCCTGACGCCAACCCTTGAGAACTTCCATGGGGCCGAAAGTTCCTTCCACCACCCCTTTTTTGAGTGATTCATAGGTCTCTCCCTGGGACATGGCCACGGGAACGCCACCCAGGGCTTTAACTATTTTGGAACTAAGTCCGGTGGAGCGGATTTTCAATCCCTTGATATCTTTCAACCTGGTAACCGGTTCGCGGGTATGCAGCAAGCCGGGGCCATGGGCATGGATATACAAGACCTTGACATTGTCCAGCTCGTCGGGAGCAAAGGCCTGGAAAAAATCATTGGCCACCCGGCTGGCGGTCAGGCCGTCGGGATAGCCCATGGGCAGGTCAACCGCTTCCATAACCGGAAAACGGCCCCTGGTATAGGCGAAACAGGACATGCCGATATCAGCGATGCCCTTGGTGACGCTGTCATAGGTTTCTTTGGCGGAAGTCAAAGTCCCGCCGGGAAAGGTGGTGATTTTGACATCACCACCGGTTTTTTCGTTAATGGTTTCGGTCCAGTCCACGGCCGCCTGGCATTGAACATGCGAGGCCGGGAAAAAGATGCTGTAATTGAGTTCGATTGGCTGGGCCTGACCCGGTAAGACCAGCAGTGCTGTCAGAATAAATGCCGCCGTCAATGACACGATACTTTTCCGTCGATTCATTGTTTTGTGCCTCCCGTTTTAAATTTAGCTCGGAACAGTTAATTTTAGAGAATTTAACATAAAATCTTTTTTTTGTCTTTTCTGTCAAGATTTTTTTTCAAACCGGAGCCTCTGGGCTCCGGTTGGTAAAAATTTAAAAACGAGGTGCGGACATAAAAAACCCGGCTGCGGGCGTTGCTGCCGGCAGCCGGGTTTGCTTTTGTCAACCGCTCGGTTCGACCCGATCAAAACGGTTGGCGGCCGATTATTTGGAATCGGTTTCCAGTTCGGAAATACGACGGTTGATTTGTTCCAGGGCCGCTTTTACAGAAGCGGCCTGGGCCTTGAGTGTTTCCACTTCATTGCCCGCGCTGTAGGGATAAGCTGCCGGCTGAACCGGTAGTGGTTGACCGCCGCTGAATCCTCTTCTTAATCCGCGGCCCGGGCCAAAGCCTCCCCGGCCGCCGCCACGGCGGTAAGCCATTCCCCGGCCATAACCGAATCCGGCCGGATTGCCGTCTCCGGCGGGGTTGCAAAAACCACGGGCGCCGCCCGTCATGGGACCCATACCCTGGGGCCCGCTTCCATCAAAACCTGGCATGATAAGCACCTCCTGTAAAAAAAATTTACCTGAACGAAGCCATCCGAATTTTTAAATATCCGGCTAAGAAGCGCTCCGGGCAGGTTTTTAAAGTTGCCTGGTGTCCATCCCTTTCATATGGATGGCACCATCTGATGTTTCCAATCCAGAAATGTGAATTTTTCCGCAAGGTCAAAGAAAACAAGTGGTTGCGCGGAGGCGTACTGGTCGTACGCCGCACAAGCAACCCCGCAGTTTGACGCAGAGATTGCGGAAAAAGGCCATTTATGGATGGAAACTAACCTGTTTGTTTTTCCTGATACCGATAATACCGAATCGTTTTATTTACCGGTCATACGGAAAGCGGAGACCGGCTTAATCTTGACGATTCTGTTTAATACCTCCCTTCCTTTATCCTGGTTCTTTTCCATTGTCGCATTCTCGTGTACCAGCATAAGACCCTGGACTGCCAGGTCCGGATCCCATGTTTCCAGGGCGTAGCCGTCAATGGCCGCCAGGATTTCCTCCAGGTGCGGCCCCGCCAGATCGTTTTTCCCCATCGTCATAAACAGCCGGGCCAGCGCCATCCGGTACATAAACCCTTCCCGGCGGGAGCCGGCGGAGGCCATTCGGTCCTGGAGCAGGGCGACGGCTTCGGCTTTTTCTTTTTTCCTGAGCAGCCCCCGGGCTTCGTTTTCCGCTTCTTTGACGCCGGCTTCAAGATCGCCTTCCCCGCCACCGGGAATTCCGGCCTCCTCTTCTTCGGACTGGTTCAGCGTTTTCAGCCAGGCCCTGGTTTCATTATCCGCGAACGGGGTGCCGTCGGAAAAGGAAAGTTTCTCAATGCCGGGCAGACGTTTGAGAAGCAGGGCCGTTTCGGCCCCGACCATATCGCAGGCCAGGTTGTATTTTCCTCCCAGGGCCTCCAGGGATTGGGCGGTGAAACGGTTCAGGTCAAACCAGAAAAGCGATTGCCGGAGCTGGTCTTCAGCCGTGGTTATCACGGTTTCGTGGTTGCCCGAGGCCATCTGGTTCTCAATCCCCGAGCGGATGGCGCTTTCGGGCGATGGCAGCAGGGTGTTGCCATCGTCCTGGACAAGGGGCAGTTCATCCACCGTCAGCCAGGCAATCAGCCGGTTCAACCGGTAGGCCAGGGGATTGGCCAGGTCACGGTCCCGGTAATACCGGGCCACCATGTTCATCTGGGTGAAGATTGCCTTGAAAAGGCGGTTGACATCCTTGTCCGACTCAATC
>JAWOCW010000172.1:0-6556 GCA_046483615.1 Desulfosudaceae bacterium | reverse complement strand
GCGGCTACGGCATCCCAGTCACAGGGCTGGCCGGTAATTCCGACAAAACCGGATACGGGCTGCCCCTCTTTATGCTGTGCTTTGGCAGTCAACAGGGTATCGGTAAGAAAAAAATCCGAGGTTTGCTTCAGCGTCTCCGGCAACTCTTCTGGACCGGTTTTAATATTTTCATGGGCAGGGGCCACCGGTATGGATCTCATGATAGCGATTTCCGGGAAACGATCCCGGATAACCTGCTGGACCCGACAGATTTCTTCCATCTGGGCGGCGTCTTCCGGACGGCTGGAAAGCACCTCGCAAAAATGCGCCATATCCGGACGATAATAATCGATTACCCGGGAGATGGCATCGGCCGAGGAGAACAGCGGAATCAGGCTGCTTCTGGCACCACCCTCAGCAACCACCCTGACCGTGTCTTTGAGCGCCGGCACCTTCCATCGATCTTCCGCCAGAACAACGCTGCCGATATGGTCAACCCCCATTTCCACCAATTTTTCAGCCTCAGCCGGCTGCTGCACTTCATAGATCTGAACCAGAACCTTCCCTTGGTCAGTATTGTTTTTTACCATAACCAGACTTTCCCGTTAACCCGGATATTTCACCGCTCCTCTGATTAATTGCTCGCCTTGGGTAACAGCAATAAATTCATGAAGCCTTCATTGCCCGGATCAGCCTCGGTGTCACGGACCCATTTCCGCAAACAATCCCGGCTGACCGGCAGAAGACGATGGCCGAGGTGATCAATGATGTAAATGGCCAGGTTGAAATCCGCCAGCAAATCCAGCAGCCCTTCTCCGGAAGCAGCCGCCAGACGCAAACCATAAGGCCAGAACTCGAGTACCATGACCAGGTGCTGACTGTTTTCCCGGATGATATCCCGCAACCCTTTGACAATATGGAATTCCGATCCCTGGGTGTCGATTTTAATGAAATCAACGCGGCTGGTCAGGGCGCGTAAATGTTCACCGCCGTTGACCACCCTGGCAGCCACCTGTTCACGGCCGTCACCGCTGTCATAAAGACGGTGGTCGCCCCGGTTATCCGGAGACAGATAAATATCAGCACCGCCGCTATAATCGGAAACAGCGACCGCGAACGCGCTGACGTTGGTAATCTGATTGAGTTCCAGATTTTTTTCCAGCAGAGCGAAATTTGCCCGGTCCGGCTCATAAGCAATGACCCGGCCTCTGTTTCCCACCGCGGTCGCGCCGAGAATGGTATAATAGCCGAGATTGGCGCCGATATCCAGAAAAACGCCTCCCGGTTTGAGATACTTCAGGAAAAGCAGGGTCTCATAAGGCTCCCAGATGCCTTCCTCCCGAATCTGGCGGGAAACGCATCCATCGCCTTTCTGATGCACATGCAGCCGGAGCCGCCTTTTCATTCCAGGAATATCAAGCCTGATCGGCACAACAAAGTCCTCCGCCATCAGAGCGCCCGGCAAAGACGCCCGGAAGCAAGCGTCGGTCAGGCGGGTCCAGGTTAACAGTTCAGGTTAATAGTTCAGGTCAATATCGACATCTTCGTGAAAAGGTCAGGGTCAGCTCATCTGAAAATATCTTTACATGTTTTTAAATCTCTTACATAATAAATTAAGATATTCGCAATAGTCAATATACCGGCTCGGTTGTAAACCGAATTTACGGAATTCAATAATCATCATGGCCGCCCTGACAAGTTTAATAATAATTATAATTGCTGTTTACCTGCTGATTATTATCTCCAATTATTTCTTCATCCCCAGCCTTGATGAAATATCGGAAAAATTAAGATTGTCGCCCAGCGTGGCCGGCGCCACCCTCATGGCCGCCGGATCTTCGGCGCCGGAACTGTCCATCGCCCTGTTCGCCCTGTTCACTCATGGCGGAGAGCACAGTGACATCGGCATCGGCACCATTGTCGGCTCGGCGGTATTCAACATCCTTGTTATAACCGGCTTATGTGCCGTTATCAGAACCACCGCCATAACCATCAGCGCCATTATCAGGGATACCGCTTTTTACCTGGCCAGTATTCTGGCCTTGCTTTACGTTTTCCTGGACGGACAAATAACCGGTCATGAACCGGTGCTGCTGATGGGACTTTACGGCCTATACCTGGTGGCGCTTTACTTTCTGCCGGGCGATAAATTCCAGGAACGATCCGAAGAAGCCAAGCTGGTGGCGCAATCCCGCCATCCCGCCTCCCGCAATATTTTCCGCCGGGCCGACGACCTGCTTAAACAAGGCCTGACCCTGGTAACCGGCGACGCCTCACGGAATTACCTGCGGGCCTTCTCGGTTTCAATCCTCATCATCGTTGGCCTGAGCAAGCTGCTGGTGGACCACGCCATCATTTTCGCCCAGGCCATTCACATGCCGCCGGTCATCATCGCCCTGACCATTCTGGCCTGCGGCACCTCAGCCCCGGACCTGATCTCCTCCATTATCGTCGCCCGGCGCGGCCACGGCGACATGGCCGTGGCCAACGCTGTCGGTTCCAATATTTTCGATATTCTCATCGGCCTGGGACTGCCCTGGCTGATCATGCTCGGCCTGACTTCCCGGGATTTCATTCCCGTTGGTACCGGGGATCTGCTGGAATCAGTTTTTATCCTGATCGCGACCGTTCTAATTCTGTTTACCATGCTCTATACCCATAGAAAACTGGGGAAAAAAGAAGGCCTAGTACTGTTGCTGATCTACGTCGCCTATATCAGCTGGACGGTCATCACAAGCTGAACAAGCACCGGAGCCAGGCTGCTTTGAGGGACGCGCCGGCAGCCCCTGATTTTCATAAAAAAACCGGCTTAAACCACCAGCAGGCGGATCAAACCGGTTTAAAAAACAGCGCGTTCTATCCCGGATATTTATTCCCCCTTGAAAGCGGGATCGCGTTTTTCAAAAAAGGCGGTAAAGCCTTCCACGGCGTCCTGGGAAGTGGAAACGATTTTGCTGCCTTCCAGCTCGGCCTGGAGCCCGGCGTCATATCCCCAGTCAAGACCGGTTGCCACGGCTTTCAAGACATTGGCCACGCCCAGCGGGGGACGATTAACCAGCTGCTCGGCCATTTCGCGGGCTTCCGCCATCAGCTTATCCGGCGCGCAGACTTTTTCAACCAGGCCAATCTGAAGGGCTTCCTCGGCCGTAAGGCGCTTACTGAAAAGCATCAGCTCCAGAGCCTTGGTCCGACCTACCAGAACGGTCAGGCGCTGGGTGCCGCCCCAGCCCGGGAGGATCCCCAGGTTTAATTCGGTCAAACCGATCTTGGCCTTGGGCGCGTCCGACATCAACCGGAAATGGCAGGCCATGGCCAGCTCACAGCCGCCTCCAAAGGCGAAACCATTAACAGCGGCGATAACCGGCTTGGTATAGCGAAAAATTTTGGTCCAGACCCGCTGGCCTTCTTCTCCGGCCTTGGCGGCGTTGGCCGCGTCACTGACGTCAAATCCCGCTGAAAAGGCTTTCTCGCCGCTACCGGTCAGAATAACAACCCTGACATCCTTGTTCTCGGCCAGTTCATCAAAAGCTTTTTCAATGTCCTGGATGGTCGCCAGATTAACGGAATTAACCGGCGGATGATTAATGGTTACCGTGGCCACGTAATTGTCGATTTGAATATCCAGGTTTTCATACGTCATAAGCTCTCTCCTTTACCATTTAATTAATTAGACGTTATCAGACGTTGGACGGTTGACGGATAAAAAATAAAAATTCTATCAACTCAACCACTCAAGTCAAGGGCAATGTGCGGCAGTCCGCGGGAGCGACTTTCCCCGACAAAAGCAACCCTGACCCGGATATTTCATGAAATGTCCGGGCTGAGCAGATCTCCGGCGGCTGGCCTCGACCGCCGTAAACCTTTAAAAAAGAATCGGCTTATGATATATAAGCGCCTGAAAACTCTTATCTCGTCTCTCCGGCGGAGACCGGTGGATTATTTTACCTAAGCAAGGATACCCGCATGGATAACTTTCGCGACAAGAACTGCCTGATTACCGGGGCGGCCAGCGGCATCGGACGCGCCACCGCCATCGCCGCCGGCAAATTGGGGGCGCGGCTTTTTCTGACCGACATAAACGACGAAATGCTGGCGGAGACGGTCCGGCTGGTCGAGGCCGAGGGCGGCCGGGTAAGTTTTCACCGGGCGCTTGATATCGCCGACTATGAAGCGGTCGCGGAGATGGCCGGCGTCATCCATGAATCCTCCGGGTCCATGGACATTATCATGAACATAGCCGGCATCTCGGTCTGGGGAGAAATCGACCGGTTGACTTACCGGCACTGGGAGAAAACCATAAATATCGACCTGTGGGGACCGGTCCACACCATCATCTGTTTTCTGTCCGAAATGATCGCCAGCGGCCGGGGCGGCCACCTAGTCAATGTCGCCTCGGCCGCCGGCCTGGTAGCCCTGCCCTGGCACTCGCCTTACAGCGCCGCCAAGTTCGGCCTGGTCGGCGTATCGGAAGTTCTCCGCTACGACCTCATCAAACACCACATCAACGTTTCCGTGGTCTGCCCGGGAGCAGTGGAAACGCCCCTCAAACAAACCGTGGACATCGTCGGAGTGGACCGTGATCATCCGGAAGTCAAAAAGCTGGAAGCCATGTTTTCCCGGCGGGCTGTCAGTCCGGAAAAAGTAGCCGGTCAGATCGTCAAGGCGATCCGCCGGAAGAGGTTCCTGGTCTTCACTTCGACTGATATCAGGCTGCTGTACTGGCTGAAACGAAAACACCACTGGGCCTATCACCTCATCATGAAACAGGTCCAGAAATTGATCGTCAGGGCCATGGCCCGCGCCTCCCAGGGCTAACCCGGATAATTCACCGGATATTTCATGAAGATGATTGCCCGGCATCACCCGACGCCGAAGACGCCGTAAAATCGGGAATCAAGCTGCTACTCCATGATAACGGCGGCGTCCACCACCACCGGCCTGCCGCCGGAGATAACCAGGGGATTAATGTCCACCTCCTGAAGGCGCCGCCCGTCCCGGGCCAGTTCCCCCAGGGTCACCAGGATATCCGCCAGGGCGCGCCTGTCAACCGGGGGGACATCCCGGAACCCGTTTAACACTTTTTGTGACCGCAGCCGGTCAAGCAGCGCCAGGGCTTCCTCAACCGACAACGGGGCCAGGGCAAAGACCGAGTCGTCCAGGATTTCAGCCAGCACGCCGCCCATTCCAATCATCACGCAGGGCCCGTAAGCGGCGTCCCGCACCAGTCCGGCTATCAACTCGATCCGGCCGGCGACCTGTTTCTGGACCAGCATTCGCCCCTGCCCTTCCATGGCCCCCAGCAAAGATTCCGCCTCCTTCCGCGTTACTTCCGCCCCGGCCAGGTTCAAGCGCACCAGGCCGGCCTCGGTCTTGTGAACCACCCCCGGCAGCAGGCCTTTTAAAACCACCGGGAACCCCATGGTTCGCGCTCGCGTTACCGCCTCCTCGGAAGTTTCGGCCAGTGCTTCGGTCACCACCGGCATTCCGGCACACTCCAGAAAGCGCTTGGAATCGTGTTCATCCAGCACGCGCCGGCCGGGCTCGGCGGGCAGAAGCCGGAGCGCGGCCTGAATACCGTCGTTCCTGACTTCGGCGGAACGTCGGGAAACTTTTTGAGAGGACCGGCCGCGAACCAGGGCGTCCATGCAGGTGACGGCCCGAAGCAGTTCGCGAAAAACCGGGATACCGAGTTTCTGCAAAGATTCCGCGAATTGCCTGCGGGCGCTGTCATGGCCGATAACCCAGCAGAACAGGGGTTTACCGGCCCGTGCCGCCAGGTCGGCCAGGGGGGAAATATCGAGATCCATCTGCCCCCCGAGGAAAACATGCAGCAAGACCATATCAACGCCGGGATCTTCCAGCACCGCCGAAAGGCAGGTCAGATAAGTCTTGATCGGCCCGCTCTTTTCCACGGCCGGCCAGAAATCAACCGGATGACCCACCGGCATCCAGTCCGGAAAAACCGGCCGGATTTTTTCCAGCGTTTCCGCTCGCAGTTCGGCCGGCCGCAAAAGTCGCCCCTCCATCAAATCCGTGGACAGGATCCCGGCCCCACCGCTGTATGTCAGCACCGCCACCCGCCCGACACCTTCGCCCGGATACCGGGGTACCAGCGACAAGGTGTTGCAGATATCGGCCATCTGCTTGAAATCGTCAGCTTCGATAACACCGGCCTGGGCCAGGATGCCGCTGATGATCTTGCGGTCCGCCGCCATGCTGGCGGTGTGGCTCAAGGCCGCCCTGGCCCCGTGCTCGCTACGGCCGCCCTTGATCACGACCACCGGCTTGTCGGACTTTTGGCAAAGATCAATAAAGAGGCGGCCGTCGACCAGTTCCTCCAGATAGCAACCGACCACTCTGGTGGCCGGATCATCCAGCAGCCAGGCCAGCAGATCACATTCATTAACATCCATTTTATTGCCGATGGAACAAACCCTGGCAAAACCCATCCGGTCAGCGGTCATCATATCCATTAAAAATCCCCCGGAAAGCATGCCGCTCTGGACGATCATGGAAACGCCACCGGTGATGACATTGTCTTTTAAAATATCCGGAGAAATAAATGAAAAGAACTGGC
>JAWOCW010000154.1:0-6280 GCA_046483615.1 Desulfosudaceae bacterium | reverse complement strand
GCAAACAAAATCGTCCTGGGAGCGATCGCGCTGATCATAGCCTTGCTTGCCATCGGCCTTATCTGGAACCTGTCGTGAGACGACTCTTTTTTTTTATAGCCTGTTTAATCCTGGCACTGGCAATCGGTTATTGCGCGGCCCGGTTCTCCCCTCAATATCTTTTTGTCGGCATCATCGTACTGATTATTTTTTTTCTGTCCTTTCAGAATGCCGAATTCGGTCTGCTGGTGCTGATTTTTTCCATGCTGCTATCCCCCGAATTTGTCGTAGGGGCAACCCAGGGCAGCTCCCTGGGCAGGGGGGTGACCATTCGTTTCGACGACTTTATCCTGGTGGTTATCGGATTCAGCTGGTTTGCCCGGAACGCGGTGGAAAAGGAAATCGGCCTGATTGCCAAAAGCCCCCTGAACCTGCCCATATTTTTCTATGTCTTGGTCTGTCTGGTAGCCACCGGCTGGGGTATCATCGCCGGCCGGGTGGAACCGAAAACAGGTTTTTTCTATGTGTTAAAATACCTGGAGTATTTTATTGTCTTTTTTATGGTGATCAATAATATCAAAACCGCCGAGCAGTTGAACCGCCTGGTTTTTTGTCTCTTTCTAACCTGCTTTATCGTTTCCGTCATAGGGGTACTGCAAATCCCCGGTGGAGAACGGGTCAGCGCCCCCTTTGAAGGAGAAAGCGGCGAACCCAATACCTTCGGCGGCTATCTGGTATTCATGCTGGCCATCGCCGTGGGCTTAATTCTGCACAGCCGCCGCCGCGACATAAAACAACTGCTGTTGCTGCTGTTGCTGCCGCTTCTTCCTTCCTTATTGTTTACGCAATCCCGGGCTTCTTACCTGGCTGTCATTCCCGTCCTTATTGTGTTGTCGCTGTTTTCCCGAAAACGATTTATCGTTCTGGGAATGCTGGGGGTGGGGCTGGCGGTCTCGCCCTTGTTCCTCCCTGCCACGGTTACCGACAGAGTCCTTTATACCTTTACCCAGAGACAGCAACCGGGACAGATTGAAATCGGCAACCTGCGACTGGATACCTCGACCTCCGCCAGGCTGGTCAACTGGCGGGAAACCCTTTCCGACTGGACAAAACATCCCGTTCTCGGTTACGGAGTCTCCGGATATCACTTTGTGGACGCGCAATTTCCGCGGGTACTGGTGGAAACCGGAATACTGGGGATGATTTCATTTTTATGGCTGCTTTATTCGGTATTCAAAATGGCTGTAAACCGCTTAAAACAAGCCGACACACCTTTTTACCGGGGGCTTTGCGTCGGTTATATCGCCGGCAGTGCCGGCCTGCTGTTCCATGCCCTGGGCGCGAATACTTTTATCATCGTCCGTATTATGGAACCATTCTGGTTTTTTACCGGATTAGTTTTTGTGGCGGGGGAATTTGAACGGCGCCAGTCCCTGGAGTCCCGAACGTCGTGGCCGGAAGATCCGGTTCCACCACGCGCCGGGGTCATACGCCCATGGCTTGACTCATAATAAAGGCGTCACCAGGCTTTTTCAGTAGTTCTCAGGAAAAGGTGAAAAAAGGGCTGCCATCGCTTTTACAACCGTCAATAATCGTGAACTGCTTCTGGCCGTGCTGAACGCCCCTCGGCAACGGCCACTGTCCAGCACTGCCGGAAATTTTCTGGCTGAAGCCGCTATTTCGGAAGGTGTTCACGGCCTGGTGTTTCCCGGGTTGGCCCCATCCTGCCCGGACGCGGCGTGGTTTCGGAAACTGAAACAGGCATACTATCAAATCGCCGTGGCCAACATCCGGAAACTTCAGGCCTTGGACGAAATTGAAGCGGCCCTGGCCGCGGCCCGGATACCGGTGCTGGCGATCAAAGGCGTGGCCATGCTCGACCATTTTTATCCTGATGCGGGCGCGCGTTTTATGGAAGATATGGATATGATGGTTGACCCCTCCCGGCGTGAGGCCTTTGACGCATTGCTTATCCGGGCAGGGTATCAACGCCACCGGGCTTTCAAGCATATCTACCATAAAGACGATATCACCATTGACGTGCATACCCATCCATTAAATATCGGCCGGATTGCCAGCCGGGATTTTCTGCCTTCTGCCCAGCTGAGCTCAATCTGGACCGAGGCCCGGCCATTGAAGCCGGGATTTCTTTACTTGCGGCGGCCGGCGGATACGGACATGTTTATCCTGGCGCTGCATCATCTGATAAAGCACTCCCTGTCGCGCCTGATCTGGCTGCTGGACCTGAAACAGATGGTTGCCTGCCAATCGGCTTCTTTCTGGCAGCAACTGGAGGAAAAGGCCACGGCCTATCAGCAGAAGAGAATTATAGCTTACGGCCTGTATCTGCTGCGAAACCATCTCCATTGGCACCCGCCCCCCCCACACCCTCCACACCCTCCGGACACAGTCGGCTTTGAAACAGGACTGCCGCGACTCAGCCGGATAGAAACCAATATTTTGGACTTGTGGGGTCGAACGCGGCAAACGGGAGACACCGGACATCTGCTGTGGCTGTTGTGTCTGCCCACAGTCAGGCAACGCGCTGCCTTTCTGATTGAATCGGCTTTTCCCAAAAAAACGATTCTGCGACAAGAACAGCCCCTGTCAAGTACCACCTCATCGGTGAAAGAACTCTACTGGTTTAGAAGCCGTCAAGTTGTTGATCGGCTTTTAAAAAATCTGGTTATTCTGCATAAAGGATTTCTTCGGAAGTAGAGACGGGGGCGCTTTCTTCAGCCGGGAAGGTTCGGACTTTCTCAGGGACGGGCTTCAATAAGAACTACCCGCCGGTTGCGGGCGCGCCCGGCTTCAGTCTCATTGGTCGCGACCGGACGCGTTTCACCATACCCCAGGGCGTTCAGGCGATCCGGCGAGATTCCACTATCTACAAGATAGTCCTTTACCGATTGGGCCCGGCGTTGGGACAATCGCCGGTTGTAATCCTTAGATCCCAGGCTGTCTGTGTGCCCCTGAATATTAACAGGCATATCCGGATGCCTTGCTAAAATGAGTTTCACTTGATCCAGAAGCGCTATGTCTTCCGGCTGGAGCCTGGCCCTGTCAAAATCAAAATGGGAGACTATGGTCGACCAACAACCAGCATCATCAACCGGCAGCCCAGAGGGCGTCTGGGGGCACAGATCATCAGTATCCAGGACACCGTCATCGTCCCGGTCCGCTTTCCGCTCGCAACCATTATTGTCAACCAGAGCATTACAAGCGGTTTCCGGGCATTGATCTGTGTCATCAGGGACATTGTCACCATCAGAGTCATAGGTGACGGTCGTTAGTGAGGGCCTGTTGATTAAAACTTTCTGACGAGCCCGAAACTGGATTTTCCGAATTTCCGTCGCGCAGAGCGTCATCAAAGAAACACTGGTCGGCCTCGCGTTGAGCCGCTTTTTTAAAACCCGGCCGGCGAGTGAAGTTCCGTCATTCAGCAAGGCGGTGGCGGACAACCCCTTATCGGACACATAAAATTCCAGTCGGCTTAAATCCCGGATAGCCAATCTACGCGCGTCCTGATCGGTTTGGATGGAAATGGTCTCGTTCAACAGGTCAGCGGCGAAGAGGTCATCATTGTTCATGAAAAATAAAGTGGTGTTAATTGTTCGGGTGGGGCCGTGAAAAGTAAACAGGATACGCTTGACATCTTCCATGTCAATGGTCTGGGATTCCCCCGTGGACAGATCAATTTCAACGGCCGACGGAAAAAGCCGCCCGGAAAAAATGTCATTATTTACTGTCAGCAGTGAATAGACGCCGGGAGAGGATGAACCTTCAGATTCAATTGTTTTAATATCTTCGGCCGCGGCCGCGATACCACCGTATGGCGTATGCAACTGAAAACTTTCCGTCCGGATCTTGCCTTTCAGTACATCCCCACTTTTGAGCACGATTGTTTCCGCTACAGCTTGAAACGTCAACAAACTGCTCAGGCTGAGCACCAGCAGTCCCGCCAACCAATTCTTCATAATGGTACACTTTCAGATAAAAATAAAGACAGTGGTTAGATATCCCCCAGAGGTCGGCAGAACGTAAATTCAACCGGCGCCGTTACTAAATTGTCAAACGAGGTGCCGACATTCCCTCCGGTTGCGGAAAACGGCACAGTAACCACAAACAAAACCGTGCCCACGGGAATCAGCATCAGCCCCACCGGCCGATAAAACAAGGCATCCAGAAAAGATTCGGCGGGACTCGGCTCAGACAGAGGCCTCTGGCTGGGAGAGCATACAGGCTCACAGATACCGGCGGAACAGACCACCATGCTCCACACAGCAAAAGCAAAAATGCCAACCGACAACTTCACGAGTAATGGACGCATAAGGTTCCTGGCTCCGTTAATTAAACACATTGGGCAGCATCTCTCAGGGGCAATCCTGCCATATAGTCTATCAGGTTAATTCCCTGGGTGCAGTTTGGGGCATGATTTTTCAAGGCCAAAAGCTAACCCGGCCAAGAACTATTAGAATATATTTATTATATCACCAGCGGCCGGTGATGTCAATTTTCTCATGTCATACTCATGTATACTATCTTGCCAAACACAACGGCGCTCCCTGTTTCACAATTTGATTACTCAGCCCGGATCAACCCCGGATCAACCCCGGATCAACCTCTTGACAAGATACCTGCTCGCCCTGTTGAAACGACGCCAAAGAATACCGCCCATGGTCAGTCCTTTTATGACCAGGCTCGGCCGCGGAGGGATAGTGACCATCCGCCCGTTTTCTATCTTGCCCAGCACCCGGCCGGCGCAATTTCGCCACGGGACCGCGCCGTCACTGAACAAGCGGCTGTCGCCCCGGGTTTGGATAAACTCAGGGACCGGTCCTTTTTTTATCACCCGATGAACTACCACTGCTTGTGGGCTTCGCTTTAACAACACGATTTCTCCGGGCTCCGGTGGACGATCGAGCAGGGGCATGATGACAATAATATCCCCAGCCCTCAGAGTCGGCAACATGCTGGTACCCTTAACCGGAATCAACCGGACCTGGTCGACTGTCTCTCTGACCGCTGGTTCCTGACCGGGATGACCGGACGAAATCAGGTAGTCAACAATTTGTTTGCGAATATCTCTGGAGGGAAAGTCGGATGGGGTGCCTGTATCCATAATCTGAATATATCCGCCAGTTCATGAGAAGGCAACGACATAATCCGGACCGGTGGGCTCGGCGCGACCGCGCAGTGTTTCACCGCGGCCAGGGTTTTATCTACCAGCTGCCGCCGATCCATTTGAGGGGCGCCTAAAACAGCCCGGGTCAGCCCCCGCGTCATGGGGGCCTCCTCATCTGTTAAAAATAAACGGTAAAGAGACCGCCCGGCCGGACATGTACTCGGGCGGTACGGCATTCCGCCCCCCCGGTGGTTAAATATTTCCCTGGTCTTGGGCCGCGGCCGGTAGGGCAAAGAAAGCGGATAGACAGTCCCGGCACGCCAGTCCACCGCGGTAAAATCCTCACCAGACACGGCATATCCCAGGTAATGGGCCGTCATGGCCAGGGTCGTCTTGCCGGCCCCGGATGATCCGCACAGCGCCAGGACACCATTATCTGTGACAAAAGAGGCGGCATGAAAAAAAAGAAACCGATCACTCAGCAACACGGCCAATCTTGTGAAAAACAGCAGCAGATAGCGGGGAAAAGAGGTGGCAATGTTTTCCTCGTCTTCCAGGGACACGGACATTTCTATTAAGCGCCCCCCTTCGGAAGCCTGAGAAGGCGCTTCCCTAAAGGGCACCATAAAGGCAGCCGCGAGATTCCGGGCCATGATCGGTGAATTGAGGCGCAAGGCCAGCTTTTCCCCGAAAAACTGAAATAGGTAAGTCTTCACCGCTTCTCCCTGTTCCACGGACCAATCGCCAGCGGCTTAATGAGTTTGTTTTCTGTCCACAAGATATCTCTGAGGGCCAGGTAGCGCTGCAAGGCTGTGGCAAGGGAGGAGTCCGTTAACGGCGGCAGACTGGTACGCAGCAGGTCCGTGGAGGACACCGTCCCGCAAAACTTGAGTACTTCCCGTACTTGATGCTTCATTGTCCGGCAGAAGGACCACTGCTCCGGTATCGGCAAGGCATAGGGGCAGGGCCCCGGACAGTATGGCCGCGCCCAGCAGGAATCGCACAGGGGAGATACTCTCGCGGCAAACTGTTCCCATTTTTCGCGGCCATCGGCCTCAAGTCCATCATGGACATTTCCCAGACGCCAGTCCTTGCGGCTGACCGATATCTGGCAGGGATAAATATCGCCGCCGGGGGTAACAGACACTCCTGTCCACCCGGCGTCACAACCGCCTG
>JAWOCW010000095.1:0-3682 GCA_046483615.1 Desulfosudaceae bacterium | reverse complement strand
AAGCGCAACCCGAATATTATAAAGGGATCTTGGACTTTTTACGAAGCCGTCATTGTTCGTTTTTCAGGGTATTGTACATATCAAAGGCCTTGTCCGGGGTTTCGTTTTTGTGGACCACGGCCTTGACCGCCTGGATCATGGCCACCGGAGCTTCCGCCTGAAAAATATTGCGGCCCATGTCCACCCCGGCGGCGCCCTGCTGGACGGCATTGTAGGCCATGGTCAGGGCGTCTTTTTCCGGAATCTTCTTGCCGCCAGCCATGACAATGGGAACCGGGCAGGAAGCGGTCACGGTTTCAAAACCTTCTTCGATATAATAGGACTTGATGTACTGGGCGCCCAGTTCGGCGCATATCCGGGTGGCCAGCCTGAAATAACGGGCGTCACGGGCCATGTCCTTGCCCACGGCGGTTACCGCCAGGGTGGGAATGCCGTAGCGGTTGCCCATATCGATCAGGCGGGTCATGTTGTGGATGGATTCTTTTTCGTATTCCCCGCCTATAAACACCTGGACCGCCATGGCGCAGACGTTCAGCCGGATGGAATCCTCGATATCCACGGCGATTTCCTCATTGGACAGTTCCTTCAGGATGCTGGCCCCGCCGGAGGCCCGCAGCACAATGGGCGTGGTCAGGGAGGGCGGTACCACGCTGCGGAGAATGCCCCGGGTCAGCATGAGGGTATCGGCGTAGGGCACCAGGGGCAGGATATTGACGTCGATCCGTTCCAGCCCGGTGGTCGGCCCCTGAAAATAACCGTGGTCAATGGCCAGCATGACGGTGCGCCCGGATTCGGGATTGAAGATCCGGGAAAAACGGTTTTTCATGCCCCAGTCCAGGGAATTGGAACCTTTTAAGAAAAAACCGTCCGTGGTCTGCGGCTGGTCGATAAAATAATTTTTGCCTTCTTTGATGTCGTCGGCGTCTGGCATACTCTCTCTCCTTTTTTAAACTGTTTCCTTGATTTCAAACTGGTTATGATCATCATCCGCTATGAATACCAGCAAGGAACCGTCCGGTTTGGTTATTTCCCGGAGCGAAATGTTCAGGGAGCGGCATTTTTTCAGCAGGGCGGGCCTGTCCGGCACGACCAGGCAGTGGTGGGAAACCGGGGTTTTTTCAATAAGATCGACAATAAATATTTCAAACCAGAGATCATGACCGGCGTAATTGACAATAGTGGCTTCGGTGGTCAGGCCGAAAATATCGTTCATGAGATCGGCCGGCACCTGTTTGGCCGGTTGTTTTTCCAGACCCAGCAGATCCCGGTAAAAGCGGTCGCTGGACTCTTCCGACCGGCAGACCAGGGCGATGTGATGCAAATCCATGAGTAAGCTCCTT
Organism: Desulfosudaceae bacterium; assembly: GCA_046483615.1. Lineage (GTDB taxonomy): Bacteria > Desulfobacterota > Desulfobacteria > Desulfobacterales > Desulfosudaceae > CAYTQK01. Next base: position 2,342 of record JAWOCW010000095.1, on the reverse strand, counting down.
ACGGCCTTATCTGGGAAAGGCCGCGGCCACGCCGCCGTCCACCGGCAGGGTGGCCCCGGTGGTCGGGGTCAGACCGCTGGCGAAAAAGACCACGGCATTGCCGACATGTTCAGCGTATACCGATACTTTTAAAAGATTACGCTGCCGATAATATTCTTTCAATCCTTCCGGGTCAAGCCCCCGGGCCTTCATCCGGTCCGGCCCGATAGTTTCCCAGAGCTTGGAAGGAACAGCCTCATCTCCAAAAACAGCGTCCGGATTGACCATGTTCACCCGGACGCCCAGTTCAGCCAGCTCCAGGGCCGCGATCCGGGCGATCTGGTGAGCGCCGGCCTTGGAGGCGCTGTAGGCTCCAAAAGCGGCGCCGGGATCAAAGACGTTCTTGGAGCTGATAACGATGATATCTCCGCCCCCGGCCTGGCGGCGAAAAACCGGCACCGCCGCCTTGATCGCGTTAAAGCATCCCATCAGGTTTACCGACAAAACCTTTTGGAATTTTTCAGGATCAATGTCTTCGATGGTGGCCACGTAGGCGGTTCCGGCGTTGGGAACCAGAATGTCCAGGCCGCCAAAAGCCAGCCCGGCCTGTTCCAGGGCCTGGATGGTCTGGTCGCAGTCAGTCACGTCAAACACCACCCGGGCGACCCGCTCGGCTCCATGCCGATCGGCCAGCAGGGCGCGCACCTTTTCCAGGCCGCTTTGGTCAATATCAGAGACGATCACGGCCGCCCCGGCGGCCAGCAGGCGCTCGGCAATTCCGTAGCCAATAGCCCCGGCCGCGCCGGTGACCAGGGCTATTTTCCCGGCCAGCGGCCGTTCGGACGGCCGCTTGATTTTCTGGCGCTGCAAGGGCCAGTATTCCATGTCAAAAACATGGTCTTCTGAAATCGGCCGGTAGTTGTCTCGGCCGACCAGACGCTTGACCCGGATGGTGTGCTCGGCGATATCAGCGGCTATCCGGGCCTCCGCCGGGGTGGTACCCAGGGCCGCCAGTCCCAGGCCGGCAATCAGGAAAACACGGGGACATGAATCCCGGGCAGAAGCTGCCTCCGAATCCTCCCGCAAATCGTCCCGAAGATCGTCCCGGAGCTTGGCCCGGTCGGAAAAGTACTGCTGATAACTATCCCGGTATCGGGCCACTTTTTCACGGATCAAGTCGGCCAGGGCGGAATCGTCGGCGGGAACCCGGTCGATATAAACATATTGATTTTTAGTCCGGATAACATGGTCCGGGGTGAGCGCGCCCGAGTCGCACCATGCCGGCGCTTCCGGGGCCAGGGAGGCGGCCACCAGCTCGGAAGAAGAGCGGCTTTCCACCAGAAACGACGACCTCCGGGGATCACCGGCTCGCTCCGCGTGACCGGGGTTACCGCAGATACCGCGGATGGTCTGGGTTACCCGGGCCAGGCCGGAAAGATCGACTGGCCCGGATTCGGCGCCGGAAGAAGCCGCGGCCGGCTCCGGTTGATTTTCCCGCAGCCACTGGTCGGCCCGGTCAACCTGCTCCAGCATCCGTTCATAAACCGCTTCCGCCGTCTCTCCCAGGGTGAAAATACCGTGCTGGAGAACCACGATGGTATCGGCGGCGGTAAGCCGTTCCCGGGCCCGGGCCGCTTTTTTCGCCAGGGGCAGGCCGGACATCTCATAATCCAACACGATCACATCTTTTCCAAGAACCCGGCCGATGAGATCGCGGCCGTTTTCCCGGTTGGTCAAGGCCAGAATGGCGTCGGCATGGGTATGGACGATGAACCGGTCGGGCAGAAAGGCGTGCAAAAGGGCTTCCACCGACGGGGCCGGCGCGGCGGCATCCAGCCGGTTGAGGGTCAACTGGTTCATCATTTCCGCGTCACTCAATTGCTCCAGGTGCCGCAGGCGCCGGAGCGGCTCCAGCCACAGTCCGGTAAATCCCTCCGGAGCGATACCGGCCATGTCCCGGCCACTGGCCTTGACAAAAATCGCCTCCTGCTCTTTACCGAATATATCGGTAAGGAGCAGTTTGACCGAGGTGTTGCCGCCGCCGTGCAGAACCAGCCCGGGGTCTCCTCCGATTTGGCGGGTTATGGCCAGGCAGGCGGCCATGTCCGGCCTCAGGCCGGGATATTTTTCCATTATTTCCGTTGTTTTGTGCTGGTTCACCAGTCCCCCCGCTGTTTTCCTGTAAGGTTGGCGTCTCCGATAACTGGCACAGTATGATAAAAAGGCGGCCGGGTGTCAAACAAAACCTGCCGCGGCCGGGGTGGGTGGGGTGACACCTACCGGCTGATACACTAAGTTAGTTTCCATCCATAAATGGCCTTTTTCCGCAATCTCGGCGTCAAACTGCGGGGTTGCTTGTGCGG
>JAWOCW010000033.1:0-5138 GCA_046483615.1 Desulfosudaceae bacterium | reverse complement strand
AAACGGGCCAAGGAAACGGCGGAAGCCGCTAACCGGGCCCGTTTCATGGAGTCTTCCGCCTTTTTCCGTTCGGTGATATCCCGGGAAGTGGTCAGGATGCTGACCGGTCGGCCGTTTTCGTCCCGGAGAAAGGTGGCGGCTACTTCGGTCCAGAAGAAGGAACCGTCCCGCCGGGTTTGTTCAACTTCTATGGTGCGGTGCCGGTCGGGATCGACACCGGGCCGACCATCCCGTTCCAGTTCTTCGGTGATGACTTCCATTGTCAGCTGGTAAGATGAGGGGGTGAGCATGCTTTCCAAGGTCATGGTCAGGGCTTCTTCGACGGTAAAGCCTTTAAGCTTCTCAATAGAGGGCGACACGTACATAAGAGCCATGTCTTTCAAGCTGACGATGGCAATGATTTCGGTGGTGTTGTCGGCCAACAGCCGGTAAAGCTCCTCGCTTTCGCGAATGGCGGTTTCGGCTTTTTTTCGTTCGGTGATATCCCGGGCCATGCCCAGAGCGGATGCCGGGGCACCGGACTCGTTCCGCAGAATCTTGACGGTGGTTTCCACCCAGATGGTCGATCCGTCCCGGCGATATAGTTCCAGTTCCAGGGTAATGTGCCGGTTGGGGTCAACCCCCGTTTGCCCGTCTTTTCCCAGTTCTTCGGATACCGTGGCCAGGGTCAGTTCCAGGGAGGCCGGCGTCATTACCTCTTCAATCGGCCTGGCGATAAACTCTTCCGGCGTGAAGCCGTACATGCGTAATACCGAAGGACTGGCATAGGTGTGCCGGAGAGTCTCCAGGTCAATGGTGTAAATAGCTTCGCTGATGTTCTCGGCCAGCATGCGATACCGTTCTTCACTTTCGCGAATGGCGGTTTCGGCTTTTTTCCGTTCGGTGATATCCCGGGCGGCCGTCAGGATACTGGCCGGCCGGCCGTTGTCATCTCTCAGAAAGGCGGCCATAACCTCGGTCCAGACGGTCGAACCGTCTTTGCGGAACTGCTCCAGTTCGAGTGTCCGATAGCGGTTTGGATCCGTATCGGGGCGGTTATCATTTTCCAGTTCTTCGGCGATGACGCCGGAGGCCATTTCATAGGAGGCGGGGGTCATTACCTCGGGCAGAACCTGGGACATGACCTCTTCCGGGGTAAAGCCCCTGATTCTTTCCACCGAAGGCGAAACATAGATATGCGACTGGGTTTCCAGGTCGATAATGGAGATGATTTCCGAGATATTGTCGGCCAGCAGACGATAAAGTGATTCCTGGCGCTTCATCGCCGTCTCCCGTTCCTTGATGGGAGAAATATCGGTCATGGAGCCCATCAGCGCCATCACCGTTCCATATTTATCCCTGATGGCGTCGGCCTTGAGAAAAACAGGGATTTCGCCGCCGTCCCGGTGGAGCATAACAGTTTCACCGCTCCAGGGACTGCCTTTTGTCAGGGTGTTGAAAATTTTTTCACCCAGAAGCCTGTCCTGGAACAACGCGACGGGGCCGCCGTCTGTCTCTACCTCCTCCGGGGTCTTGTAACCAAACAGTTCGGCAAAGGCCCGGTTATGATAAAAATGACTGCCACGCATGGTTGTCAGGGCGATGGCTTCCGAGGTCCCTTCAACGGCCTGTCTGAAAAGAGTTAACTTTGATTTTATTTCATCCTGATCGTTAAGGTAACGACTGACCCCGATCATGCCCTCGGGCCGCCCGTCCGCCGCGTATAAAAAATCGGCCGTCAATTCCGCCTGCCGGATGGAACCGTCTTTGCAGTAAGTTTCTATCGACATGACCAGGGGGGTCTTGGCCGGTCGTCCCTGTTCGATCCTGGCCACCCCCCGGCTGACAAGGTCAAAGATGCGATGGGCCGAGTCCGGGGTGACGTTGCCGGATATGTCGAGGTTCATGGCCTCTTCGACGGTGAATCCCCGCTGACGTTTAACAGAGGGACTGATATAGGTGAACCGGAAGTCCATGTCCAGGGTGAAGATGACCTCGTGGATATTGTTGACCAGCACCTGGTAGATATCCGCGGTCCGGCTCAGCTTTTGTTCTGTCCGGGCGGCTTCGGACAAAGCGGTTTCCAGGCGCTTTTTTTTCAAGAAAAGACTGATGGTGACAATTGTCAGCGCCAACAGGGCCAGCGCCAGCAGGATCAGCAGCGGCAAAGTCCGGCCGGTTCCGGGCGGTCCCGGAGAGGCCGGAACCGGCACGGCCAGAGCCAGGCAGCAGGACAGGTAAACCACCGTTCGTAAGGAGGTCGGCAACAGGGCCGTAATCTTGGCTGGGTTCAAGCTGGTCTCTTTTTCGGGCGTGTTAATAACGAAAAAATCGTTTTGATTTTTTATTTTTGATGATCATAACCGGCCGGGTTTTTTCCATTCGGAGAAAATTTTCCGAGACATTGCCCAGCAGGGTGGTGGAAGAAGACACTTCCCCCCGGGCGCCGACCACGATCAGACCGGATTCTTCAGATTCAGCCACGGCCTGAATGCTCCGGGACATGTTTTCCGCGGGTTGTCCGTCCTGCTCGTCAATCCGGGCGGCCGCCTCAAAATGACAGGGGATATCTTCCGGGGTCAGTCCGAACTGTTCCAGAAAAGCGGCATAATTTTTCCGGGCCTTGTTTTCCCGGGATTGGATATACTGTGAAGCCGTGGCGGGAAAATAAGAGCGGGTGGTGTCTTCCAGGTAGTAACAGATCAGCCGGGCCTTTATTTCCAGGGCCAGCTCCCGGGCCCGCTCAAAAGCCGTTTTTGATTCTCCGGAACAATCCAGGGCGCAGAGAATGGAGGTTATGTCGGGCCGGGATTCCTCGGAAACCAGTATGAAATCAGAATCAATACCATGGGCTATTTTCCGGGCATAACGGGCTTCCCGATCCAGGCCATACTTCTGACCGATCAAAGACAGATCAACCTGGTGGCTGGATACGTATTCAAACACCGCGTTGGCGGAATCTTCTTCTTCCACCACCACTTCCACCTCAGCGTTCAGTTCCTCGGCGCAATTATCACATATCTGCTGGGTCAGCTTTTTTTTAATGGTGGACTTGATGGTGACCTGGTCGGGGAAATTCTTGTTGGCCCGGTCGGGCAGGTCATAGGCCTGAATGGCATGCAGAAAAAGGAGCCTCTCGGCCCGGAAGGACTCGGCCATGAAAGAGGCCAGGCGCATCACCACCGGATCAATTTCGGTCAAATCCAGGCAACCCAGTATGGTCTCAATTTTCTTCATTGGTCACCGAATCCCCGGCCGGTCCCTCCCGGCCGCTTTTTTTATCGGGGGGCAGCAAGTTCTGGACAAGATCCTGGTAGGATTCCCGCTCCACTTTCTTATCCTGTATTTCCCCGAGTTCATATTCTTTTTCCAGCCCTTTTTTCAAACTGAATACCATGATAATCAAGAGAACCGCGAAAGGCAAACCCATGCTGATGGTAGCCGTCTGCAGGGCGGCCAGTCCGCCGCCGACCAGGAGCACCGCCGCCACGGCTCCTTCCATGGTGGCCCAGAAAACGCGCTGCCCCACCGGGGAGTTCAGTTTGCCGCCGGAAGTAAAGGCGTCCACCACCAGCGAACCGGAGTCGGACGAGGTGATAAAAAAACTGATAACCAGGAGGACCGCTACTCCGTTGGATATCATCGCCAGGGGATATTGTTCCAGCAGGGCGTAGATGGAAATGGCCACGTTGTCTTTTACGGCGGCGGTGATCTCGGCCAGGCCGTTGAGTTCCAGAAAAACGGCCGTGCCGCCGAAGGCGGTAATCCAGACAAAGGTCAGCAGGGTGGGGATGATCAAGACGCTCAGCACAAACTCCCGCACCGTGCGGCCCTTGGAGATGCGGGCGATGAACATGCCCACGAAGGGTGACCAGGAAATCCACCAGGACCAGTAAAAAACCGTCCAGTTGTTCTGCCAGTCGGTGTCCCGGTAGCTTTCCGTCCAGAAGCTGAGATTGAAAAAATTGTCCACATAAGCCCCGGTGTTCTGCACCACGGCGTCCAGGATAAAGACCGTCGGGCCGAACAGCAGCAGAAAGGCCAGCAGAATGGCCGCCAGGTTGAAATTGAGTTCGGATAATCTTCGGACGCCGTGGTCGAGTCCGGAGACAACCGAGACGGTGGCGCCCAGGGTGATGGCGGCCACCAGGATGACCTGCATCCGGGTGGAGATGGTCAGTCCGAAAAGATGATTCAGGCCGGAATTGACCTGCTGGACCCCCAGCCCCAGCGAGGTGGCCAGGCCGAACAGGGTGGCCAGCACCGCTATGACGTCTATGACGTCCCCCCAGAGACCGTTCACCTTTTCCCCCAGCAGGGGATAAAAAATTGAGCGGATGGCCAAAGGCTGCTTGCGGTTAAAAGAGAAAAAAGCCAGGGCCATGCCCACCAGGGCGTAAATTGCCCAGGGATGCAGACCCCAGTGCAGAAAAGTCGTTCTCATGGCCAGTTCCGCGCCGGCCACCTCCGAGCCGATCTCGTGGGGCGGTTCGCTGAGATGATAGATCGGCTCGGCCACGCTCCAGAAGAGGATGCCGATGCCCATGCCGGCGGAAAAAAGCATGGCAAACCAGGACAGGCGGCCAAAATCCGGCACGGCGTCTTTGCCGCCCAGCCGGATGCGGCCGTATTTGCTGAAGGCGAAATAGAGCATGAAAAAAAGGTAAAGATTGACCGACAGGATGAAGAACCAGCCGAACATGTCGGAGATGCTTTGCTGCACAAAGGAAAAAACTTCCCGCATGGGATCTCCGACCAGCAGGGTAACGGCAATGAAAACTACGGCCAGGATGGCGGCCGGCCAGAAAACCGGGGGATGAATATCAAAATAGCGCTTTTCCACGGTCGGCGCCTCTGGCGAAATTGTTTTTTCCGGAGTGGTTGTCATGAGCAGGGATTCTTTTTGGGGCCTTGCCGTGATCAGTTTGCCGCCGCGGCTTTAACCCGGACATTTCCCGGATATTTCCCGGACATTCCATTGATAACTGCTGTTTTATTCCACTATTGTCCAAAATATAAATTCAGCGGTCTCGGTGAAAGTGATTTTTACAGGCCAAGCAGACTCTGTTTTTTCGACAAACGTTCGGGCTTGACCATAACAACAGCCCGGGTGACAAAAAGGCCGTTTTTTTATTACCTTGGACCACAATGGTTTTATT
>JAWOCW010000011.1:0-3921 GCA_046483615.1 Desulfosudaceae bacterium | reverse complement strand
ATTTTATCGGCGTTATCTACGACCTGGCCCTGATCGGCGAGGGCGGACGGGTCGACAACCCGGCCCGGCTTTCCCGGATTGTCGGGGAGCTGGTGGCTGATACTGAGAAATAAGCGCTTTCGCAGCCGCCTCAAAAAATAAATTGCTATAAACCATCCCATATCTTTCCGGGTTAACCTGGAAATTTCATGAAATATTCGGGCTAAGGTAAGGGGGCGAGGCCCCCTTCCTTAGCCCTTCTTTTTTTTGTTTCGCCATCAGGCTTTACTCTTCCCCGGAAAAACGTTATATTTCTCAAACCTGACCATTTTGTGCCGCTGATGGAGGCGGAACCGCAAACATGAAAAAATCATGAACTATTCAGGCTAAAAGGGGACTTTCCATGACTTACCAGCTGGATATATTTAAGATGATTTTTAACGCCGGCTTGATGGTACAGCTGGTGTTGCTGTTGCTGTTGTTTTTCTCGGTGACTTCATGGGCGATTATTTTCATCAAATACCGGTATGTCAAAAAAGCCCTGGACCAGTCCCTGGATTTTACGGAATATTTCTGGAAAAAAAGGGATTTTTCAGAGGCCTTTGCCAAATCCAAGCAGCTGCGCGAATCACCCGTAGCCAGTGTTTTCCGGACGGGATACATGGAGTTCAAGCGTCTTAAAACGCCGGATAAAGAACGGGAAACGGATGAGCCCTCCCGGAACGGCTTTGATTTTACGGCGGTGCAGAGTATTGAGCGGGCCATGCAGCGGAGCATGAGCGCGGAAATGGCCAAGTTGCAGCAGCTGGTTCCTTTTCTGGCCACCACCGGCAACACCACTCCTTTTATCGGTCTGTTCGGCACGGTCTGGGGTATCATGAACTCTTTTCACGGCATCGGCGAGCGCGGTTCGGCCAGCCTGGCGGTGGTGGCACCGGGTATTTCCGAAGCCCTGATCGCTACCGCCGCCGGCCTGGCGGCGGCTATCCCGGCGGTAGTAGCCTATAATTATTTTGTGCAGAAAATTAATTTGGTAGAAGGCGAAATGCATAATTTTTCAGCTGAATTCATAAACATTATTGAACGACAGCTTCGCCGGAGTCAGTAAAGGAGAAGAGCCATGGCGTTTGGCCGCAATCAGGACGGGCTGATGTCGGAGATCAACGTGACTCCCCTGGTGGACGTCATGCTGGTGCTGCTGATTATTTTCATGGTGGCGGCGCCCATGATGATTCACGGAGTGGACGTGTCTCTTCCGGAAACTACCGCCGCCCCGGTGCCGGCCGGGGATGAGGACCGGCTGGTTATTTCGGTAACTGCCGATCAGCAGGTGCATATCAACCAGACTCCGGTAAAAGCAAGTTTTCTGCGGGAAAAACTGGCCGCCATACTGGAAAACCGGGCCGATCAGCGGGTTTTTCTGAAGGCGGACAAAGAAGTGGCCTATGGTTTCGTGGTCAGCGTCATGGGTGAAATCAAGGCGGCCGGGGTGGACAAACTGGGTATGCTGACCAAGCCGGTGGAAATAGATGACTGATCATGACCAGGCGGCGGGAGAAAGGCCTGATCAGTGGCCCGGGATTTTCCGTCAACCCGGATATTTCATGAAATCTTCGGGTTAAACGGCAACAGGCAGGACCATGCGAAACAAGTTGTTGAGGCATAATACGGAACAACGACCCTTTCTGGTATATGTGGCCGCTTCTTTCGCGTTTCACGCCATGATACTGACAATGATGCTGGTTATGTCGGGCTTTTCCGGATGCGAAAAAGAAACAGCCGCTGACGGTGTTATCCGGGTCGACCTGGTCTCGTTTCAGGATTCCGGTTCGGAAGCCGGAACGGCAGCCACTGACGACGGTTCCGTCTCCTCCACCGCGTCTTCCCGCGAGCCGGTCCGGGATAAAACCGCCGCCAAGAAACCGTTGTTTAAAAAACCCGACCATATTCCTGAACCGGTAGTTAGTGTTTCTGAAAAAAAATCCCCGACCGATACCAAGGCGGCGCTTAAAAAAGAGACCTTTGATTCCCGGGAGATTGTCAGTAAATCTCTTGATCGGCTGCGACAGCAGGTTGATAAGGGAGAAGAGCCGGACTCCTCTTTGTCAAAGGCTTTGTCCCGGCTCCGGGAGGAGGTCGAAGACAGGCCGCGGCAGGTCCGGGTTTCCGGACAGGACCAGGGCCGGGTAGACGGAGACGGAGACGGAGACGGCGGCGGCGGCGGAAACAGCCTGTCGCCCATAGATATTTATAAACTGGAACTCCGGTATCATATTCTGGAAAACTGGGTTTATTCGGAGCAGCTGGCCGGCAAGACCGAGGGCTTGAAAACCGCCCTTGGGATTACCATTGCCGAAGACGGAAGTATTACCGATGTCTGGTATGATGATCGTTCCGGGAACCGGTATTTCGATGAATCAGCCTATAAGGCGGTTTTGAAGTCCGATCCCCTGCCGGCGCTGCCCCGGGGATACTCTGATTACACGGTGGGCCTGGAATTCACCCCTTCCGACGCCCTGGCGGGGCAGGGAAGATAAAGGACATGCCATGAGGCTTAAGAAGCAGATGAAAATCATGACGACGAGCGTGGTGTTGCTGGTACTGCTGTGGCCGGCCGGGGCTTTCGCGGCTTACGACTATATTAATATCAGCAATCCTTTTTTGCGGAAGATTCCCATAGCGGTGCCGGTCTTCCAGGCCGGGAAAGATGAGGACGGCACGGCGGACATGGCCCGGGAAGCCGCTGATCTGCTGGCCGAGACCCTGGCCTTTACGCGTTATTTCAAGCCCGTCAACCGGGACGCTTTTTTGGAAATCCCCCGGGAAATAGGCGTTACCCGCTCGGACATCAATTATAAAAACTGGCGAGACATCGGGGCCGATTTTCTGGTAACCGGCAGCGTTGACCGCCAGGAAGACGAGGTCCGGTTTGAGCTGCGGCTGTTTGACGTTATCCAGGAGCGGATGGTGATCGGCAAACGATATAAGGGTGGTCTTGACGACCAGCGTAAAATGGTGCGTCGTTTCTGCGGCGAAATAATGAAAAGCTTAACCGGAAGCCGGGGATTTTTTGAAAGCAGCCTGGCGTTCATCTCCACCGGGCCCGGCAACAAGGAAGTTTATACCTGTGAATTTGACGGTTACAATCCCCGCCGCCGGACATTCAACCAGGCCATTGACCTTTCTCCGGCCTGGTCCTGGGATGGACGCTGGCTGGCTTACACTTCTTACCAGAAGGGCAAACCTGACCTGTATATCCGGCATATCGATGAAGATCGCGGAGCGGTGGTCGCCCGGAAAGGCGTCAATATTTCCCCGGCCTGGATGCCCGGAAGTTTCGCCCTGGCCGCCACGCTCTCGTTTAACGGAGACCAGGAGATATACCTGCTGACCGGTTCCGGTAAAATAACCCGGCGCCTGACCCGAAGCTGGGGCATTGATGTCTCGCCCACCTTTTCACCGGACGCCAGGAAAATGGCCTTTGTCTCGAACCGGGCTGGTTCTCCCCAGATTTATGTAAAAGATATCGCTTCCGGCAAAATCCAAAGGTTGACTTTTGAAGGCAGATACAATACAACTCCAGAATGGAGCCCGACGGGGAATAGGGTGGCTTTCAGCGCCCTGGAAGACAATCAGTTCAATATAAAGGTGGTTGATGTTGAAACCAGGGAAGTTATCCAGTTGACAAGAGACCAGGGAGACAACGAGTCGCCGACCTGGTCGCCGGATGGCAGCCTGATCGCCTTTTGTACCACGCGCGAAGGCGGGGTTCCCAAAATATACGTGATGACCGCTTTTGGCACCGACCAGAAGCGGTTGCTTGACCTGCCGGGTGGGCAGACAAGCCCGGCCTGGTCCAGATGAGATATGGCCAGTAGACAGATACAATAATTTAATGATTGAGGAGGGCAACATGGGCAAAAGATTATTTGTTTTAACAGC
>JAWOCW010000414.1:0-17420 GCA_046483615.1 Desulfosudaceae bacterium | reverse complement strand
TATTATTCCAGACAGCCGGGACACCGGAGACGATACGGCCAACCGCCTGCTGCCGCGGTTAAAAGCCTACCTGGTTCAACGAGGAGCCCACCTCTCGGTCATTGCCGGTTTCCCCTGGTTCCTGGACTGGGGCCGGGATTCCTTGATCGTGACCCGCGGCATGATCGCCGCCGGCCTGCGGGAAGAAGCGGCCTCCGTGCTGAAACAGTTCGGCGGCCTGGAAGCCGAGGGCACCCTGCCCAACATGATCAGCGGCCAGGACGCCGGCAACCGGGACACCTCCGACGCCCCCTTGTGGTTTTTCACGGCCTGCGCCGATATGACCGGAAACGGCCGGCGGGAATCTTTTTTAAATGAAGCCTGCCGCGGCCGGACCATCCGCGACATCCTGGTTTCCATCGGCCACTGGTACGTCCGAGGCACCGCCAACGGCATCAAAATGGATCACGCCTCCGGACTTATTTTCAGCCCGGCCCATTTTACCTGGATGGACACCGACCATCCCGCCGGCACCCCCCGCCAGGGATACTGCGTTGAAATCCAGGCCCTCTGGTATGCCGCTTTGCAGTTGCTGTCTTCCCTTGATCCCGATCAGCGCCAAAAGTGGCAAGACCTGGCCCGAACCGTCCAGGACTCCATCCGCCGCCTTTTTCCTCTTCCGGCCGGCTACCTGTCGGATTGCCTGCACGCCGAAACCGGTCAGCCGGCGGCCCAGTCCGAGCCCGATGACGCCCTCCGCCCCAACCAGCTGCTGGCCTTGACCCTGGGCGCGGTGGACGATCCCGGGCTGGCCCGGAGCACGGTGGACAGTTGCCGGACGCTACTGGTTCCGGGAGCCATCAGAAGCCTGGCCGACCAGCCGGTCGCCCGCCCCCTGCCCGTCTTCCATAACGGCGCCCTGCTGAATGACCCGCGGCGACCATACCAGGGCCGCTACCGGGGAGACGAAGACACCTGCCGCAAGCCCGCTTATCATAACGGCACCGCCTGGACCTGGCTCTTCCCGGTTTTTTGCGAAGCCTGGGCCATGGTATACGGTCCCCCGGCCCGGGCCACCGCCCGCGCCTGGCTGACCAGCAGCCTGGAACTGATGGAAAGCGGCTGCCTCGGCCATCTCCCGGAAATACTGGACGGTGATTATCCTCATGCTTCCCGCGGCTGCGACGCCCAGGCCTGGGGATTGAGCGAATGGCTGCGGGTCTGGCGCTATCTCCAGGATTAAACAGGAAGGAACCTCACGAAATCATTTTCAAAAACATCTTTTGCGATTGACAAGCCCGCAAATCGACTTATATTTGGATTATACCCGCAGTTGAATATAACCTGAATAATCTTACGCTTTGTTTAACTTTTCGACCCCGGGCAGCAGGCCCGGTCTTCCAGACAAAATCCAACACCATCGTAATAGTACTACTGGTGTTTTCAATTATGAAGGCCGGTCAGCAATGGTTTAAAAAAGGACACGATTCGTCAAACCCAGGATACCATAACAAGGAGGGGTCATGAGCCTGAAAAAAAGGTACGTAAAAAACAAGACTGTCTGCAAAGTTACTTTCCGGGTGCCGAAAAAAGCGGCCATGGGAGCCGGCGCCATTAACGTGGTGGGAGACTTCAACAACTGGAGCATCCGGCACAATCCCATGAAAAAACTTAAAAACGGTGATTTTACCGCCACCATCGACCTGGCCGCCGGCAACCGGTACCAGTTTCGCTACTTCATGGATGAAAGACGATGGGATAACGATTGGGAGGCTGATGGATACGTTCACAGTGATTTCGGCAACTGCGACAATTCGGTGGTAGTGGTCTGACAAAAAAACCGGTATAATAAGTTATTCCGTATGACGGTTTTGGGAAAAAGTCAGGGATCAGCGTGAAACCCCGATTGTCTTGAAACCGGACGCCCCTTGTTATGAAAAATTCAGGGCCGAACGCTCAGAGAAATTTATACCCGGCCCGAAAACAACCTAATTGAGAATAAACAGGATCAACACCATGAGTTTTCTGCAAACTTTCCAAGTGCTGCCCCACATCCCGGAAAAATTGAGTTTTATTGAGGAATTGTCCCGCAACCTCTGGTGGTGCTGGAATCTGGACGCCATTGATCTTTTCCGGCGGATTGACCCCAAGCTCTGGGACAGCTCCGGCCGCAATCCGGTAGCCTTTTTGACCATGATCGATTCCCGGCGTTTAGAAGACCTGGCCGACGACAACAGCTTCCTGGCCAACATGAAACAGGTTGAAGATCAGTTTCGTGAAGAAATGAAGGCGCCCGGCCGCCAGGCACTTGAGAACCAATCGCCGGAAGAGGTTATCGCTTATTTTTCCATGGAGTTCGGCATTCATGAAAGCCTGCCGTTTTTTGCCGGAGGCCTGGGCGTGCTGGCCGGTGACCATCTCAAGGCGGCCTCCGACATGGGCATCCCCGTGATCGGCATCGGCATCTTTTATCAGAATGGTTATTTTCATCAATTCCTCAATCATGACGGCTGGCAGCAGGAGGATTACCCCCGGACCGACGTTTTTCATCTGCCCATTGAACGGGCCAGGGATGAATCCGGCCGGGAAATACGAGTGACCGTGGCCGGACCGGAGGGCGATATCCACCTGGTCCCCTGGAAATTGAACATCGGCCGGGTGTCCCTGCTGCTGCTGGATACCAACGTGCAGGAGAATCCGCCCCATATCCGGGACATCAATGCCCGGCTGTATCACTCTGAAAGCAAAATCCGGCTGGCCCAGGAAGTCATCCTCGGTATCGGCGGCATGCGCGTCCTGGAGGCCATGAACATCAAGCCGGTGGTCTGCCATCTTAATGAAGGCCATTGCACTTTTTCCAGCATCGAGCGGATCAGCCAGATCATGAAGCAACAGGCGGTGGACTTGCCAACGGCCATAGCCATCAGCGCCCGAACAACGGTATTTACCACCCATACCCCGGTGGCGGCCGGTCATGATGAGTTTGCGCCCGAGATGGTCAGGCCTTACCTGCAGCCCTTCACGGAACAATTCGGAATCAGCGACAAAAAGCTGCTGCAATGGGGGCAGATTAACCGCCAAACGGACGACTCCCCCTTTTCCATGTTTGTCCTGGGTATGCGCTACGCCCAATACTGCAACGGCGTCAGTCAACTCCACGGTTCCGTGGCCCGGGCCATGTGGTCTCATGTCTGGCCGGCGGTGCCCCGGGAAGAGGTTCCCATCAGCCACATTACCAACGGCATTCACGTGCCTTCCTGGATATCGATTGAAAACTCCCAGCTTTTTCAACGCTATCTCGGTCCGCAGTGGCAGCTGGAAGCCTGCCGCTCGGAAAAACTGATCGAACGAATCAACGATATCTATGATGAGGAATTATGGCGGGCTCATGAAATGAGCCGCACCCGCCTGATCCGCTCCTGCCGGAAACTCATGGCCGATCAGTACGGCCGCCGCAACGCTCCCAAATCGGAAATGCAGGAAGCCGCCTCGGTCCTGGACGACGACGTCCTGACCATCGCCTTTGCTCGGCGGTTCGCCACCTACAAGCGGGCCACCCTGCTATTGCATGACCTGGAACGGTTCAAAGCCATTCTCAGGTCAAAAGAAAATCCGGTCCAGTTTATCTTTTCCGGCAAGGCCCACCCCAAAGACAACGAGGGCAAGGAACTGATTCAGCAACTGGTCCAGTTTTCCAGGCATCCCGAATTCCGGCATAAAATAATTTTCCTGGAAGACTACAACATAAATATCGCCCGCCACCTGGTCCAGGGAGCCGATGTCTGGCTGAACACCCCCCGCCGGCCTTATGAAGCCTGCGGTACTTCCGGCATGAAGGCCGCCGCCAACGGGGTTTTAAACGTCAGCGTCCTGGACGGCTGGTGGTGCGAAGGCTACGACACCACCACCGGCTGGGCCATCGGTGGCGGAGAAGAGTACGAGGACGCCCGCTACCAGGACGCGGTGGAAAGCCGGGCACTCTACAATATTCTGGAAAACGACATTATTCCCTGCTTTTACGAAAGGGAAGCCGGAGGCGTGCCGACCCGCTGGCTGAAAAAAATGAAAAGCTCCATGCAGATGATTCTGACCCGGTTCTGCGCCCATCACATGACCGAAGCCTATTACGACCAATTTTACAAACCGGCTGTCAAACACCACCACGCCCTGACGGCCGAGGGAGCGGCCGAAGCCGCCCGGTTGGCTGATTTTCATAAAAGACTTCTCGACAAGTGGGACCAGATAAAAATCGAAAAACCGGTCAGGCGCCAAGAGGGGCCGTTTCGGGTGGGCAGTTCCTTTACCGTTACCACCGATGTTTACCTGGGGGAACTGTCGCCCGAAGAGGTCGCGGTGGAGATGTACTACGGCCGCGTCGAAAACGTGGACAGGATACGGGACGGCAAGAGGCAGGCCATGACGGTCCAGGATGATCTGGGCGACGGCAAATACCGCTATGAATGCGCCCTGCCCTGCCAGGATGCCGGCCGGTTCGGTTTCACGGTCCGCCTCGTCCCGGGCAGCGATGAATACATCAAGCACACACCGGGGTTGATTACCTGGGCCTGATTTTTTTAATCCTGCCGGCACCAAAAAGCTGCCGGCCATGTCGTTCCGGCGTCACTCCGTACTCGGGCCGACAGGCCGGGCAAAGCATGATAATAATAACCGAAAAACCGGGACAACCTTATAAAAATACCCATGACACCGCCATCAAAAGATAAGCCCCGGGTTTTGATAGTCACCCCGGAAGTAACCTATCTGCCCGAGGGCATGGGCAATATCGCCAACCACCTGACCGCCAAGGCCGGCGGACTGGCAGACGTCTCAGCGGCCCTGGTCAACGCCCTGTTCCAGCACGGAGGCGATGTTCACGTGGCCCTGCCGGATTACCGGACCATGTTTCACAACGGCACCGGACCGGAAACGGTCTTGAAAAAAGAATTAAAAGCCATCCGGAGCCAGGTGCCGGAAGACCGCATCCACCTGGCCGAAGACCGGGCCTTTTTTTACATGAACAAGGTCTATTCCGCCTACTCCTGGGAAAACATTAAAATTTCCCTGGCCTTCCAGCGGGAAGTTATCAACAACATCGTGCCCAAGGTCAAGCCGGACCTGATTCACTGCAACGACTGGATGACCGGACTGATCCCGGCCATGGCCCGGCAACTGGACATCCCCTGCCTGTTCACGGTCCACAACATATTCACCGTCAAGCGGACCCTGGCGGAGATCGAGGACCGGGGCATCGACGCCGCCCTGTTCTGGAAACACCTCTACTTTGACAGGCCGCCGGTCAATTATGAAGAAACCCGGGAAACCAACCAGGTGGACTTTCTGACCAGCGGCGTCTTCGCGGCCCATTTTGTCAATACCGTCAGCCCGACTTTTTTATCGGAAATCGTCGAAGGCCGGCACGGGTTCGTGGAAGCACCTCTTCGTGAACAGCTGACCAACAAATGGCTGGCCGGTTGCGCGGTGGGCATCCTGAACAGCCCGGAAAGCACCTTCAATCCCGAGACTGACGACGCCCTGGTCCGGTCTTATGGCCCCGATGACCACGCCGCAGGCAAAACAGCCAATAAGCAACACCTGCAGAAAGCCCTGGGATTAATTGAAGACCCCAACGCGCCGGTCTTTTTCTGGCCTTCCCGCCTGGACTCCATTCAGAAAGGCAGCCACCTGATGGCCCACATTCTTCACGACCTGGTTTCCAGGTACTGGGAGCTTCCTCTCCAGGTGGTGTTCGTGGCCAACGGTGAATTCCAGCACTACCTGAAAATGATTGTCTGGGAATTTAACCTGGGAAAAAGGGTGGCCGTGTGCGACTTTGATGAGAACCTGGCCCGGCAGGCATACGCGGCGGCGGATTTTATCCTCATGCCCTCGGCCTTTGAGCCCTGCGGTCTGCCCCAGATGATCGGACCCATCTATGGCGCCCTGCCGGTGGCCCATGATACCGGGGGAATTCATGACACCATCGATCACCTGGATCTTAAACGCCAAACCGGCAACGGTTTTCTGTTTGAGACCCATGATGCCACCGGCCTGACCTGGGCCATCGACCAGGCCATTTACTTTCACAACCGGCCCCGGCAGGAAAAACAGAACCACATCACCCGCATCATGAAGGCCGGCCGGGCTTCCTTCAACCATTCCATAACCGCCCGGCACTATATAGATCTGTATGAAAAAATGCTGCAACGACCCTTCATAAACCCCTGAACCGGACGGAGTAAAAAGATTATCAGACATGCCTGATTTTCCGACCCAGACAGAAAATAGCCTGATCGAACCACGCCTGCGAGCCATGCTGGATCGCGATCCCTGGCTGGAACCCTACCAGTCCGGGCTGCGACAACGAATCGCGGCCGCTCTGGCCATGGAACAACGCTTGACCGGCCCGGAAAAATCTTTGGCCGATTTCGCCCTCGGCCACGACTATTTCGGTCTCCATTTCACCGGCCGAAAATGGATTTTCCGGGAATGGGCACCTCGGGCCGAGTCTATCCACATCATCGGACAGATGACCGACTGGCAAAGTCAGGAGCGCTTTGCCCTGGAACGAATTTCCGACGACGGTATCTGGGAAATAAGCCTGCCGGCCGACGCCTTGGCCCACGGAGATCTTTACCGGCTTCACCTGCGGTGGCCCGGTGGCGAAGGCGACCGGATACCATCTTACGCCCGGCGGGTAGTTCAGGACCATGATACTCTGATATTCAACGCCCAGGTATGGCAACCGCCGGCATATCAATGGACCAGTCCGTGGCCTCTCAAGAGGCCTGACCCCCTGCTGATATACGAAGCCCATCCCGGCATGGCTCAAGAGGAAGAAAAAGTCGGCTCCTTCCGGGAATTTACGGACAAAATCATTCCCCGGGTGGCGCGCTCCGGATACAATACCCTGCAATTAATGGCGGTCCAGGAGCATCCCTACTACGGCTCCTTCGGCTATCATGTCTCCAATTTTTTCGCGGTTTCCTCGCGCTTCGGCACCCCGGAAGATCTGAAAATGCTGGTAGACACCGCCCATGAAGCCGGATTACTCGTCATTATTGACCTGGTTCATTCCCACGCCGTCAACAACGAAGTCGAAGGGATCAGTCGTTTTGACGGCACGCCCTACCAGTATTTTCACGACAATCCACGCGGTCACCACACCGCCTGGGATTCCCGCTGTTTTGACTACGGTAAAATACAGGTCCTGCATTTTCTGCTGTCCAACTGCCGCTACTGGCTGGAAGAATACCGGCTGGACGGGTTCCGGTTTGACGGCATCACCAGCATGACCTACCTGGATCACGGATTGGAAAAAGCCTTTACCGGCTATGACGATTACTTCAACGACAACGTGGATGAAGACGCCCTGTCCTACCTGACCCTGGCCAATCAGCTCATCCATGACATCAACCCTTCGGCCGTGACCATCGCCGAAGATGTCAGCGGCCTGCCGGGACTGGCCATGCCCGGAAAAGAGGGCGGCATCGGTTTTGATTATCGCCTGGCCATGGGAGTGCCCGACTTCTGGATCAAACTGGTCAAGGAGTACCGCGATGAAGATTGGCCCATGGATCAGTTATGGTATGAGCTGACCAACCGGCGGGCTGATGAAAAAACCATCAGTTACGTGGAATCCCACGACCAGGCCCTGGTCGGCGACCAGACGCTTATCTTCAGAATGATCGGCGCCGCCATGTACGATCACATGGATATTAAAGACAACCACCCCCTGGTGGACCGGGGCGTGGCGATCCATAAAATGAGCCGGCTGATCACCCTGGCCACGGCCGGCCACGGCTACCAGAACTTCATGGGCAACGAGTTCGGCCACCCGGACTGGATCGATTTTCCCCGGGAAGGCAACAACTGGTCCTGCTTTTACGCCCGGCGGCAGTGGTCTCTGGCGGATAATCCCGACCTGAAGTATCACCAGCTGGAGCGGTTTGACCGGGCCATGATCGACCTGGCCCGGGAATACCGGCTTTTCGCGGAGCCCTGGCCCTATTTGTGGCACCGCCACGACGACGACAATGTCCTGGCCTTTCAGCGGGGAGCACTCTTTTTCGTCTTTAATTTCCACCCCACCCGCTCATTTGCCGACTACCGGATCCCGGCTTCTCCGGGCGGCGGCCGCCTTATCTTGGACAGCGACCACCCCGATTTCGGCGGCCATGGCCGGCTGCAACCGGACCAGATATTTCTGACCCGGCCGGAATCCCGCGACCAGTCTACCGGCCATCATTTAAGCCTTTATCTGCCCACCCGCACCGCCCTGGTACTGCTGGTCGAAACAGCCGGGCAAGCGACTTTGGGAAAACAGCCCTGATCTTACCGGGAACAAGCCTTTGCGTACTGATATCAATCTGGATGAATTCAAGCAGAAACTGGAAGACCGCCTGGCCTCAATTACTTCTGATCAGGCCGGCCGGGAAAAAGAATCCGGTCCGCTGGAGCTGGACCAGGCCCGGATAGGGCGCTTGACGCGCATGGATGCCATGCAGCAGCAGGCCATGTCCCAGGCTGCCGACCGCCTGGTTGATCAGGAAAAAGACCGCATCAAGGTCGCCCTGGAACGTCTGCGAACCGGCGATTACGGATACTGTCTCCTCTGCGATGAAGAAATCGCCGCGGGCCGCCTCCATTCTGATCCCAGCCTGTTAACCTGCATCAGCTGCGCCCGGAGAACAGAGTCCCGGGAATAAACACTTAACCCGGGTTAAAAAAAGGTACTACTACTTCGGGCCGGACATCCGGACCGGGTTCTGGCGTGGCCTGGTCCCGGTCTGAAGATAGTTCAGGTAGGGAATAATTTTGCGATTTTTTTCGCCGCCGGTGCCGTCGTAGGTGACTGAGACCACCGGCACACCCAGACGGGCTTCGATGGTTTGGGCCATGGCCTCGGTAATCAGGGAAGGACAGCAGAAGGCGGGATTGGTCTGCACGAACAATGACAGCTCCGGATGATGCCGGCAGAGATAATAAATTTTGAGAATATTATCCATGGATTCACCGGTATGTTCCGGGATCATGCCGAATTCGGCCAGGATTTTCTCGGTGGACTGGTCAAAGACCGGCTCTGGTTCCCGCAGGACACGCTGGAAATGGCGGTAATACAATTTTTCCCACTGGTTCATGGTGGACAGTAATCCCCGATTAACGAGCATTTCCAAAAATTTGCCCTCGGTGAACCATTTTTTAAAATAAGCCGGGGCGATCATCTTGATGTAATCATTATAGGGCGTTGTCAGAGCCTCGCCGCCGTACTCTTCGATCAATTCGATCAGACCCTGGTTGTAAACCGGATTATCGCGGACATACAGATCTCCGAAAATGGCCACCTGCGGACGTCGGCCGGAAACCGTCGCTATTCTTTCAAATTTCTCTACCACCTCGATAACCGCGGCTTCCTTAGGCCGCTCTCCCAGAAAGGCCTTTTCCAGAATAGCGATACTCTCCTCCAGGGCCTGGTTAGCGGCACCGGCCACCTTCTCATAGGGGCGCACGCGACAGACCATCCGACTTAAAAGCCCTCCGAACATAAAGGCGAAATAGGCGTTGGTGGCAGCCCGCAGAGAAATATCGGTAAAAGTAATCAAGCCGGCATAGACTTCCGCCCGACCTATCTCCCGACCTGTCTCCCGGCCGAACTCCCGGCCGAACTCCGAAAACATCTGCTGGAGCTTGTAAGGATAGAGCCGAATATTACAGGGGATCTGCGATTTACCCGTCCATAGCAGAGTTTTTTCCGGGTCCAGATCGTTCTCAACCACATACTCGGCGAATTCCTGTACCATGATATTGATGGGCAGGCACTGGCCGCTGTTCAGCCGCATACTGCGCTTGATGGCTCCCGGGGTTTCCCTCAACAGGCGGGCATCGACGCCTTCCCGGCGCAGGTTAGCCACCAGAAAACGGCAGGTAATGGGATCCCAGTTGGGAAATACCAGCACCTTGTCTTCCAGTCCGCTCGCCTGGCGCGGATTAATACGCCCCGGATCGGTTGTCGGAATTTGATCGGCGGCGGCGTGGTTGCGGAAGGAACGCACCGCCGATTCAATGCGGGTTTCATAGCCAACGCTGGAACCGTGTTCATCCAGCTCCAGGATCAGATAAGGCTTGTCCGCGCCCGCCATCAGGATCTGAAAAACATCCCGGATAAAGGAGTCCGGCGAACATTTGAAAGCGGTCATCAAAACCGGATAAAGATTGGGGGTTTCCGCGGCCACCTTGGCGGCCTTGATAATATCAGCGGCGTAATTCCAGTGCAGTTCATCAAGAAAGGGTTTAATGGCGGCCACGTCGACCTGGGTCAGATCGAGCATGTCCTGGAAAAACCCCTTGACCCCCAGGGTGCCGAATATCTGGGGGATATTTTTATTCATAACCGGATCCAGAACCGTGTAAGGCCGGCCCAGGAACATGACACAGACGTCGTCGGCCGCCGCGAACTTTTCGGTAAAAACGCGCCGCCATTTTTGCCGGGCCTGGAGCTGATAATCAAGGGCTCGCTCATAGGCGCCCATAATTTCAAAAAAACCGGGCTGTTGGTCAATTTCCCGGACAGCCTGGTATAGGGCCCGACGTTTCTGAAATCCATGGTACAGAAATTTAATAACCGGGGATATGATCCGCTCCTGCTCGTCCGGTGCCATATCAGCCATGAGAGTCGGCACAAACTGGGAATAGTAACAATATTGCCGGCGGGAATCGCCGTCTTTGTCACGGTTGTCCAGGTAATAAGGTAAAAACACATAATCCGTTTTTTGCAGCAGGCTATCCACATGACCGTGCATGGCCGTAATGGGAGCGCAGAACTCGGCCCCGACCAGGGCCTTGCCCCGCTTCAGAGCCTCGTCTTCCCTGGCCTGGCTGATGATGGTGCCGATGCCGAGCTGATGAAAAAAGTCCGTCCACAAAGCGATGTCTTCCTGCAAATACAGACCGGCGGGCAGGCCGACCGTTACCGCCGGATCATCGGGCTGACCCTGGGCCGGTTTTAAAATACGTCGGTGGGTCCGAACCAGATCGAATCCGGAAGCATTATTATCCACAAAATGCCGGGTCTCATAATCCCGTCCGCACAAAAACCCATAGGCCACCGGTCCGTCGTCCATATCCGCCACGGTGATTTTGCAGTGATTGGGACAGAGATCACACACTTCGGAACGGACCGGAATGTCGCGCTGATACAATTTCAGCCCCCGGAAATCGCTGGCGCTGACCGACTCGTCAGCCAGGTGCAGGGCCACCCCCAGGGCGCCGGTCAGGTGACAGAACCGGGAAACATGGATGGGCCTATTCAGGCGCTGCTCAAAGGCGGCCACCAGGGAGCGGTTTTTGGCGGTCGCCCCCTGGAAACAGACCACCCGCCCGATTTCGTTTTCCAGGGCCACCTTGGTCAGATAATTCTCGCAGACCGCGCGCAGGGCGGCGGTCAGCACCTCTTCCACAAGGTAGCCCCGGCTCAGAAAATAATTAATATCCCGCTCCATGAACACCGTGCAGCGGTCGCTGGTGACCGGCGCCCGGACCCCGACCGTGCGGTCGGCGTAGGCCGACAGCGGCACGCCCAGCTTTTCAGCCTGTTCCTCCAGAAAGCTGCCGGTTCCGGCCGCGCAGACGGTGTTCATAATGGAAAAGGTGACGCGGCCGTTCCGCAGCAGGGTGAACTTGGAATCCTGCCCCCCGATCTCAATGATGGTATCCACCTCGGGATTGAGCTCGCCGGCGGCCCGGGCATGGGCGGTTATCTCGTCCAGGATCAGGTCAGCTCCAATCAGCTTGCCCACGAACTTGCGTCCCGAGCCGGTGGTTCCCGCTCCCAGCACCTCCAGCTCCAGTCCACCGCGGACGGCCAGGTCGTCCATGCTTTCCAGCAACGCCCCCAGGGCGACCACCGGACGACCGGCGGTGCGGGTGTAAAAACCGGCCAGGACCTCACCGGCCGGAGTCATCCAGACGGCCTTGGTGCTGGTGGAACCGATGTCAATCCCCAGGTACACCGGACAGGCCGACGCTTCCTTTAACGGCGAGTAGACATCAACTTCCACCGGCCTTTCCTGCTTCTTCCGGCGGGCCGTGTATATATAGGAAGTTTCGGTGGAAAAATCCGGGAAATCGCTCTTTTCCAGCCGCAGAGGCTCATACCCGTAGGTTTTTTCTTCCTTAAAAGATCGCACCACCGGCCGGCCGGAACGGCTGTGGCCCCCGGCCAGGCAACCGGACTGGATCAGATGAACGGCCGCCCCGACGGCGCCATATACGGGAGCCAGTTCGTCAACCACCAGTTTCAGGCCGGTCATGGAACTGATATGTCGGATGACGGCTTCATTCCGGGCCACTCCTCCGCAGAAAATAACCGGCAGACGGGGCTGCTCATGCTTGAAAACGGTATCCACGATATTCTTGGCCAGCCCCTGACACAAGCCGTCGCAGATTTCCTCCAGGCGATAGCCCTCCTGCTGGGCGTGAATCAGATCGGTCTTGGCGAAAACGGCGCAGCGGGAAGCGATTTTGGGGAGCTGCCCGTTATTGGCGGCCGCGACTTCGGACAGCTCGGTAATGCCGGACAGGTTGAGCCGATCGGCCTGTTGATCCAGAAAGCTGCCGGTACCGGCGGCGCAGGAAGTGTTGGTTCTTACCCCGGCGTAGCGCCCCTGGTTGTCGAACAAATGCAGACCGAACTTTTCGCCGCCCACGAACAGAATGGAGCCGACCTTTTGATGCAGATGCCGGGCGGCGGTAATCACGGCCACCTGGTCATCGCAGCGAAGATCGGCGTCAATAATGGTGGGAGTGGTATCCGTGGCAGCTACCGCCATCAGGGGCGGCACCTGGAGTGAATCGATCATTTTCTGGACGGTTCCGGAAATATCACCGTGATGAAAGGAATATGCGGTTTCAATAATTTCCTCATCCGGGTTTAATACTGCCAGGGCCACGGAAACCGAACCGATATCAATACCGGCTATCAGGGACTCTTTGTCAGGCGAATTTTTCATAAATAGCTCTTTTGACAATAACCATCATAATTATTAATTTCTTAAAAAACTTCCAGGCCCGCTGAAAAAGGTCTGATTAACAGGGCCTTCAGCTTTCCAGGTTAACGTCGGCGACCCCGGCCCGGCGGCTGGCATCAATGTTTTCCAGCAGGGCTTCCAGGCGGGTGTAGACGCTCTCTTCGCTGAACTTGCGGACATCGGCGTGATCCACTTCGATCATGACGGTGGGAATACCGTACTTTTCCCGGACCTGTTTTTGCTCATCCATCTGCATCACCGAAAAAACCTTGCAGCTGCGATTGCTGGCAAAGACCACCCCGTCGATGCCCAATTGTTCAATCACCGGACCCAGGGCGGCCAGGCGAAGTTCCATGCCCTGGGGGCAGACCGAATGGTTCTGAATCCGGGCCAGATACCACAGGGGATCCTCGTTTTCGTCAAACAAGAGCAGGTCAAAACTGCCTTCCACTGAACCGATGCAGGAGGTATAGGGAGCTGAGACGATATTCGCGCCCAGCTCGGCCAGACGGGCTGACATTTTGCGAAGCTGGTGCCAGGGGGCGATATTATCCCACAGCAGACGGTATTGCTCATTGGGTACCGGGAAAACGCCCCGGCGCACATTGGCTTCGGTTTCATCCGCCAGCAGTTGATAATGTTCGGCCAGCTCAGGCGTTCCCCGGGCTACCAAAAAAGGCGCCATCTGCACAAAAGAATCAAAGACGGTAATTCCGGAGGGGCGGTGTTCGGCGCAGGCCATGAACCGTTTCCAGTCAACCACGGCCGAGGCGCTGTGCGACACGGCCTGGTAAAACCTGTCGGGATCAAATTTCTGGCCGGACATTTTTTCCACGGTTTTGATGAGATCCCGCAACTGGCTGACAATGTATTCCCGGTCCTTTTCCCGCTGCGGTCCGTAACAGAAAGGGACATCCAGAATGAAATGGGGTACCTCCATGGCCCGGCTGTGGACGTCAAACCATTTTGTCAGCAGGGAGCAATTGTTGGTGTTGGAAACCAGCAGATCCGGCCGCGGCAGTCCCATGGTGGGAGACTCCTGGTTGCCGTCGGACAGGCAGCCGATGTCGATTCGGGCGTAGGAGCAGAGATCCATGGAATAGCCCAGGTTTTCGGCCTTGAGACACTGATCTCCGCCGATTCCCTTGGCGGCGCAGAGGGCGGAATGACTTTCCGGAAAACAGCCGACCACGTTTTCAAATCCCTGGAATATCTCAGCCGGAACGATAATTGCCCCCCAGACCACGAAAGCTCCCGCGGCCGCCCGGGCATGAATATCCAGGTAGGTGTTTCCCAGCAGACTGGTCAGGCGCCGGCCGGTTTTATTCTTTTCCGGGTTGGACATGACATACTCCTAACTTGCCAGCGAGTTGACTATTTCCGTAAAGGCTTCCAGCCGTGTTCGAACCGACTCCAGGCCGGCATTTTCTTCATCCATGGATATTTCCAGGGCCAGAACCGCCAGGCCCGCTTCTTTCAAACGTTGTTCCAGGTGCGGCCATTCGAAATATTCGTACTCGCAGAATTTTTCACCTATAAATATGAACCCCCGGGCCTTTGTTTTTACGACCAGGTCCATAATGGCCTCAAAGCGCCGGTCGGCGGTGTAAAGAAGGGTGGTACAGGGAAAATGGTCACGGTAAAAATCACGGTAAAAATCAGTTACCGGCCTTTGGCGGGGCGGGTTAACGGCGTAAGAGCGGCGCAAGGAGGCAATGTCGTTGCCGGCCACCATCAGGCCGGACTGCTCCATCATCTCGCAGATGGCCGGCGGCGGCGGCAGAATACCACTGACAATCAGCCGGATCGATTCGTCGCGGCGGGCCGGCGGCGAGTCCAGGCCGGCCAGCCGGGCTTCGATCAGCTCTACCTGTTGGGATACTTCCAGGAGATTCGCTTTTGTCAGCATTTGACAAAAATCGACAAAAGAAAGGCGTCCATCAGCCACCGCCGTTTCCAGTTGCCGGCAGCCGTTCCGCATCCGGGCATACAGCTTGACGCTTTCGGCAAAAACTTCTTCGGAAAAGGTCACCCCGTAGTGACTTTCCAGGGAAGCGATCAGCTCTTTTATTTCATTTTTAAAATAACCGGGGGCCTCGACCTGGGCCGGTGATGTCATGGGCAGGTGCATCCGGAACATGGGCAGGTCTCGTCCGCCGGCCTCGATCCTGCCCCGGCGAATTATCTCGGGCAGGTTCCGCAGGGTATCCCCGGCGTTATAGAAAAAAAGGCCGTCTAAAATATCCCGGCCTTCATTGATAACGAACTGGGTCAGGCGCCGTCCGACGGAACAGACATAATTCTGGAGATGACGATCGGCGTCCGGGACACTCGGCACGACATCCCGCAGCCCCCAGAGGACAACCGGAGCCAATCCCAGGCTGTGGAACAGTTCCAGCGGGGGATAAAGCGGCAGGCAGCCGATAACGGGCCGGGAGCCCTGTTTAAGATGGTTCAGAGCTTGCCATGATGTCTGCATAAAAATCAGTTCCTCGCCGATATCGCGCCAAGGGGCGCACCTGAAAAATCATCTTATCTGAAAATAGCCTGGAAGCGTCCAGAATCCGGGAAACATCACATGGTATAAAGGTCATTGGACATGAAGACCGGATCCGTGGTCAGGTTGACCCCCAGGCGACGAACGCCTTCTTCGTCACCGGGCGAGGGCAGATGGGTCATGTGCATCTCGCAGCCCCGGAATTCTTTGAGCTTGTCCATGGCCAGCTGAACGGTGTGGTTGGAAATGGCGCTTATGGCCAGGGCGATGAGAGTTTCCTGAAGATCGAGGCTCATGCTTTTCTGGCCCAGAATATTGGTTTTCAGACCGGTGACGGTGTCGCAGATATTCTGGGGAAGAAGGTGAATTTTGGAGGGGATTCCGGCCAGATGCTTCAAAGCCCGGGTAATGACGCTGGAAGCGCCGTGCATGCGGGGAGAGTTGCTGCCGGAGATAACGGTACCATCCCTTAACTGAATGGCCGCCCCGAAAAAAACCCCCTCATTGCCCAGCCTCGGATCCTGCTCCGCCGCCAGGGCGGCCTCCCGCGCCGGCGTCACCACCGGCCGGTCCTCGGTAGTCAGATTATACTCTTTCATTAACAATTCCGACCGTTCCACGGTTTTTTTATCAGTCATACCCAGGACGTATTCGCAGCGATACCGGAGATAGCGGCGGATCAGCTCTTGCTGGGCCGCCGCCCGGGCGCCTTCATCATCGGTAATGGCAAAGCCCACCCGGTTGACCCCCATATTGGTCGGGGATCGGTAACAACAGGTATCACCGGAAATCTTTTCGAGAATACGTCTTAAAACCGGGAAAATATCCACGTCCCGGTTGTAATTGACGGCCTGGGTACCATAGGCGTCCAGGTGAAAAGGATCAATCATGTTGATGTCGGCCAGGTCGGCGGTGGCGGCTTCATAAGCGGCGTTGACCGGATGTTTCAAAGGAAGATTCCAGACCGGAAAGGTCTCGAACTTGGCATATCCCGCGGAAATGCCGCGCCGGTTGTCGTGATACATCTGGGACAGGCAGGTGGCCATTTTACCGCTGCCCGGCCCCGGGCCGGTAACAATCACCAGCGGAGAGTCGGTGGTGATATAGTCATTGACCCCGTAGCCTTCTTCGCTGACGATCAGGTTGACGTCGGTGGGGTAGCCCTTGGTAAAATAGTGGATAAAAACATCGATACCGCGGCGCTCCAGCTTGTTTTTGAAAATAACGGCGGCCGGCTGTTTTTCAAACCGGGTGATAATGACCCCCCGCACCCGGATATCCCATTTTTTCAGGTCATCAATGATTTTCAGGATGTCGGTTTCATAAGTAATGCCGAAATCGGCCCGAAGCTTCTTGCGTTCGATGTCACCGGCATAAATGCAGATCAGCACCTCGGCCTGATCTTTAAGCTCTTTGAGCAACCGGATTTTAATGTTCGGGTCATATCCGGGCAACACCCGTCCGGCGTGATAATCGCACAGGAGTTTGCCGCCGAACTCCAGATAAAGCTTGTCCCCGAACTGCTTGATCCGCTCCCGAATTTCCCCGGCCTGCTCCTTCAAATAGCGTTCATTATCAAAAATCGCTTTATCCACTATTGCCATCCCCTGCCCCTGCCCGCATCCCCCACGGGATTATTTCGTTTAATATATAACAGAATATCACTGCCAGGTTTTTAAAAATTATTTTATGAATAAGTAAATAGCAGGACGAAGCAGGCGTGTCAACGACCGGCCTGAGACCGGGAGCTTACCCCGGATATTTCATGAAATTTTTCGATCATAGTTTGTTAATGAATAGACTTCAATTAGTTATTAATAACTTCAGGTTCTTTTTCAAAATACAAATTGTAACTGGCTGTTTAAGAATTTTTCACCATTTAAGTATCAAAAAAATTCATGAAATATCCGGGTTAGCCGGGG
>JAWOCW010000064.1:0-9002 GCA_046483615.1 Desulfosudaceae bacterium | reverse complement strand
GTTGAGAAGGTCAATCAGCAGGCCGAAACTGAGTAAGGGTTTTCGCAGGTTGTCTTTGTTATCCGACGCCTGCCAGCTGTCCCAGCCGCCGGTGGCCAGAAAAACGGCCTGGTAACCATCGACCAGCAAAGAATCTATGGAAAAGTCCCGGCAGGCAATGGTGTTGGTTTGCATTTTAATACCCATTTCCTTCATGCCGTCGATGTCATAGTCCAGAATCTCCAGGGGAAGCCGTTCCCGGGCGATGGCTTTTCGCAGCAGGCCGCCGAAAGAGTCGGAAGCTTCCAGCACCAGCGGGGCATGACCGAGGCGGGCGGAAAAGTAAGCCGCGGAAAGCCCTTCCACGCCGCCGCCGATAACGGCCACTTTACGGTCGGTTGACGGCGCCATGAAGGGCAGGGCCCGCCCGTGCTCTTCTTCATAATCAGCCACGAAGCGCTTTAAGCCGTTAATGGCCACGGGTTCGTCAACCAGGTTGCGCCGGCATTCCATTTCGCAGAAACGGGGGCAGATCCGGCCGATCACCGCCGGGAAAGGCAGTCTTTCCTTGATGACCGAGACCGCCTGGGGATAGTGCCCCAGCGTAATCTGTTTAACATACTCCCGGATATTAATACCGGCGGGGCAGGCCCGCTGGCAGGGAGTGGTGCAGTCGTCGACGGTGTATTCCCTCAGAATACGGCGGGTGACTGAAGACAGCTTGATGATATGCTTGGGACAGACCCGTTCACAGGTACCGCAACCGGTGCATTTTTCCTTGTCCACCACCGGCAATCCCTGGTCGCCCATTTTAAGGGCGTCAAAGGGACAGGCCCGGACACAGGTGCCCAGTCCCAGGCAGCCGATTTCGCAGGTTTTCATGCCACCGGCCAACAGAGCGGCCGCCCGGCAGTCCAGAATACCGTCATACTTGTATTTGGTGTCCGCTTCGGCCAGGCCGTAGGTGCAGCCCGGTTCGGCGATATCCGGTTCTTTGGCTTCTACCGTCATTCCCAGGAGGCCGGCAATGGTCTCGGCCAGGTCTTCGCCGCCGGCCACGCAGGAGGTAGGCGGTGATTCGCCGGCCACAATGGCCTCGGCGTTGGCGGTGCAGCCGGGGTAACCGCAGCCACCGCAGTTGGCGCCGGGAAGAGCTTCGTCCACCGCCTCAACTCTGGGGTCCACGTAGACATAAAAAATTCTGGAGGCCGCCGCCAGGCAAATGCCGATGACGGTGCCCAGGCCGGCCAATACAAAAACAGCGTTTGTCATGGGGCGCTCCTGCTTAATCGGGTTTCAATCAATTGGGCCACCGGTTCGAGTTCCGGCATATCCATGTTCAGCTCGGTTCCTTCCAGGCTGGCCACAAACAGGCCATCATGGTAGGGCAGCCGGGCCAGGATCTTGTCTTCGGAAATATACCGGCTCATGACCTGATCGGACCGGCTGTCGGACTTGTTAATAATGAACCAGGCGTCCAGCCCGATGCTCCGGGCCATGGCCTCAATTCTTCCGGCCATGGTAAACGATTCAAAGGCCGGATCGACAATGCCGAGAATAAGGTCACAATCAGTGTCCACTCCCCGTCCAAAGTGCTCCAGGCCGGCTTCGGTATCGATCAATACCACCTCGTCATCGGCCAGGTCAAGACGGGACAGGACAGTTTTGGAAAGCAGTCCCAGCGAGCAGGCGCAGCCTTCGCCGGCGTCATGAATTTTTCCCACCGCCAGCAGTGAGATACCGTCATGGCGCGAAAGGCATTCCGCCGGCAGTTCCCCGGTCGTCAAGCGTTCGCTGAAGAGGGCTTCCTCCGGGGGCGGGAAAGTCTGGTTAAGCTTTTGTTTCCAGGCTTTTTTGCCGCCCAGGTGATCCAGCAGATTGACCGGGGCCGGGGTACCCAGTGATCGGTACAGGCCGGTATTTGATTCATCGGCGTCAATGACCAGGACGGACAGTCCACGCCGGGAAAGAGATCGGGCAATTAAGGCGGTTACGGAACTTTTGCCGCTGCCGCCTTTCCCGCACAGGGCAATTTTCATTAACAGTCTCTTTTTTTAGGAATTTAAACGCAATGTTTTCAAATTTTTAAAAATAGAACAGGCCGGCTGGATTTGTCAAGAAGATTTCCCGGCCCGGCCGGGCTCAGGCATGGTTGTGGTTGACCCCTGCCAGAGATATCATTATAGTAGTTTAAAACAAGTTAAAGACGATTTTGGAAAAAAATTGGAGTCCGGAAAAAATGACAGCTGAATTTTATTCTGATCAGGTTTCCTCCAGAAACAAAATCGCCCCGGCCGCTGAAGTGGGGAGGTTCCTGGGAGAAGTGGCCAGTACCCTGCGCTTTTATGCCGAGATATCCCCCGAGGGCGGGCACTGCTCCGCGGCTGATCTGGATTATGTTCAAAAATGGTCTGATCCGGCCTGCCTGGTGGCCGCGGACTCAATGGCTGCCGTTGGACGGGATCTGGCCGAATGCGGTCGCTGTGGTCTGGAGCAGGGAGCGGTAAGGCGGATTATTGGCGCCGGACCGGCCACGGCCAGGCTGATGTTTGTCAGCGGCTGGCCAGATGAAGCGGCCGGTCAGGATGAAGGCCTTTTTGCCGGTGAGACGGGCGGCCTGTTGGGCCGGATGATCAAAGCCATGAGCCTGTCCACCGCTGAAGTATACGTGACCTGCGCGGTGAAATGCCGTCCTTCAGATGGCGCATCTCCCCGGCCGGACCAGGCCGGTCATTGCCAATCTTTTCTGGAGCGGGAGATCGCCCTGGTGTCGCCGGATATTATCTGCGCCCTGGGGGAGTTCTCCACCAGGCGCCTGTTGTCTTCTGCTCAATCCCTGGAAAGATTGCGGGGCCGTTTTCATAATCGCGACAAAGCCGGGCAACAGCCCCTGATTATGCCCACCTGGCACCCGGCCGATATCCTGGCCCGGCCGGACAAAAAACGTCCCCTGTGGGATGACCTGCGAAAAATCATGGCTGCCTTATAAGGTTTGCTGCCGAATTTGCCATGGTTCTTAAAATTCCAATTATAAAAATACCTTATAAAAAAAGGGGCCGGGGGCAATCCCCTGGCCCGGATATTTCATGAAATATCCGGGCTGGCCGGATTTTAATTTTTTAACTTTACCCTCATGGTTGACAGCGCGACAATAGTCTGATTAAATAATAAATTTATGCTTGAGACAGGTTCACTAAAGTTGAAGTTATCAAACGGTTGCCGGATGAAAACCGTTTTTTAGAGGCACCTTTTTAGAGGCACCGGGCTTCAGAATTAATGTTTTCGTAAAAAGCTTGGAATAATGAGCAAGTCAGTTGAGGGAGGATAAGGGCATGGCTGTAGACAAGAAGCAGAAACCCATTGAAAAAATGACGGCGACGGAGTTGCGTGAGGTGGCCCGGGACATACCGGAGATAACCGGCGCGCATGGCATGAACAAATCGGAACTGCTGGCCGCCATTCGCGAGGCTAGGGGTGTCCCGTCCAGCGGCAAACAAAAAGATGTCTCCTATGTTCGTGATTTAAAAAGTAAAATCAAGGAATTAAAGGGTGACCGGCAGGCGGCCCTGGACAACGGTGATGCCCAGAGGGCCGATCAGTTGCGCCGTCGTATCAGCAAGTTGAAAAAAAAGGTGCGCCGCGCCGCCTGATCGGGACGTCCCGGATAGATTTTTATTTATTAAGTATCAGTTGACGGGCGGCGGGTTGCCGGCCGGCTCAAGGCCGTCTCAATGCCACCGGATGGAACCGGATCAAACCTGGAGGCCGGTCTTTGAACAAACCGGAATCGGCATACGGATTAAAAGCCCTGTCCGAAATTTTTGTGGAGTCAATGGCCTCGGAAAAGGGTTATTCCGCCAATACCTGCCGCGCCTATTCGGCTGATCTGAAAGAATTTCTGGACTTTCTGGCCGGCAACGAGGCCGGCGCGGCCGTCCAGGTTGGCCCGGATGCGGCTCACCCGGATGCGGCTGACCCGGATGCGGCTGATCAGGACCGGCTCGATCAGTTGCGGCCGGAACAGATGACGGCCCTGTCCATCCGGGGATATCTGGCCCGGCTGCATAAAAAGCGGCTGGACAAGCGGACTGTTTCCCGCAAGTTGTCGGCCCTGCGATCGTTCCTGAAATATCTGAAAAAATACGATCTGATTGCCGATGATCCCGCCGCCGCCATTCTGTCGCCCAAAACCGGGCGTAAGATACCGGTTTACCTGACAGTGGACGACATGTTCCGGCTGCTGGACGGTATTACCGAGGACACGGTCCTGTCCCTGAGAAACCGGGCTGTTTTTGAGACCATGTATTCCACCGGTATTCGCGTTTCGGAAGCGGCCGGCCTGGACCTGGAAGATATCGCCTGGGAAGAAGGCCTGCTGCGGGTTTCCGGCAAGGGAGACAAGGAACGGCTGGTGCCGGCGGGCGAGAAGGCCCTGGAGTCGATCCGGCGCTACCGGCGGAAATTGCGGGAGGTGGCCGGCCTGGATATGAGGGCCGGGGCCCTGTTCTTAAACAAGAACCACGGGCGACTGACGGCGCGTTCCATCAACCGGATTTTGAAAAAGGTCGCCGCCGCCTGCGGTTTGACCACGCCCCTGTCTCCGCACGCTCTTCGGCACTCCTTTGCCACGCACATGCTCGACGCCGGCGCTGATTTAAGAACCGTCCAGGAGATCCTGGGTCATAAAAGCCTGTCAACCACGCAGAAATATACGCATGTTACCATAGATAAGCTGATGGAGGTATATGACAATGCCCACCCCAGGAAATAATTCGGGGAAGAGCTTTTCCGGAACCACCATTCTGGCCTTGCGGCACAACGACGAAACGGTGGTGGCCGGTGACGGCCAGGTGACCCTGGAAACCATGGTCATCAAACATACCGCCCGCAAAGTGCGACGGATTTACAACGAGGCCATCGTGGTCGGCGTGGCCGGTGCCACGGCCGACGCCCTGAACCTGTCCGAGCGTCTGGAATCGAAACTGGAACGGTACAACGGCAATCTCACCCGGGCCGCGGTGGAACTGGCCCGGGACTGGCGGACCGACAAGTATCTGCGGCGGCTGGAAGCCCTGATGGTGGCCGTGGACAAGGAGCGCATGTACCTCTTGTCCGGCAACGGCGATGTTATTGAGCCGGACGAGGGGGTCATCAGCATTGGCTCGGGCAGCATGGCGGCGCAGGCCGCGGCCAAGGCCCTGATGGCCCATTCCAGCCTGGACGCGGCGGCCATTGCCGGCGAAGCCATGAATATTGCCGCCTCCTTCTGTATTTACACCAACTCGCAGGTGATCATCGAAAAACTGTAACGGAAAAACTGTAACGCCCCGGGAGAGCCCGAAAAATCCGCGGCCCGGAATGGCATGGAATTTAAATATTATGAGTGAATTAAAGAATGAGTTAAAGCCTTCGGAAATAGTTCTGGAACTGGACAAGTATATCATCGGTCAGGACCGGGCCAAGCGATCCGTGGCTATCGCCCTGCGCAACCGCTGGCGCCGTCGCCAGGTGCCAGAAGACCTGCGCGACGAGATCGCCCCCAAGAACATCGTCCTGATCGGGCCGACCGGGGTGGGCAAGACGGAGATAGCCCGCCGGCTGGCCCGCCTGACCGATTCGCCCTTTTCCAAGGTGGAGGCGTCCAAGTTCACGGAAGTCGGCTACGTCGGCCGGGACGTGGAATCCATCATCCGGGACCTGGTCGAGCTGACCGTCAATCATGTCAAGGCTGAACAACAGGAGGCGGTTCAGGACAAGGCCCGGGAAAACGCCGAAGAGCGAATCCTGGACATTCTGCTGCCGGCGGCCGGCGAGCGCCGGCCGGTGTTGGAGGAAGAGGACGCTGCCCCCGGTCCGCAGACCGGTCCATACGCCGATCCCTCCGGTCCGGCTGAGGGTGGGGGCACCAACACCGCCACCCGGGAAAAGCTGCGGACCATGCTGCGCCAGGGGAAACTGGACGACCGTTACGTCGACCTGGAGCTGGCCGACAAGAGTATGCCCATGGTGGAAATTTTTTCCAACAGCGGTCTGGAGGAGATGGGTGTTAATTTCAAGGACATGCTCTCCGGGCTGCTGCCCAAAAACACCAAAAAAAGAAAAGTAAAGGTGGCCGAAGCCCTGGAACTGCTGACCACCGAAGAGGCCCAGAACCTGGTGGATCTGGATCAGGCCGTCAAGATCGCCATTGAAAAGGTGGAGCAGTCCGGCCTGGTCTTTCTGGATGAAATCGACAAGATTACCGCTTCGGATAAGGGCCACGGTCCCGATGTTTCCCGGGAAGGGGTTCAGCGCGATCTGCTGCCGCTGGTGGAAGGATCGACGGTGACCACCAAGTACGGCCCGGTCAAGACGGATCACGTCCTGTTCATCGCGGCGGGCGCTTTTCATACCTGCAAGCCCTCCGATCTGATACCGGAGCTCCAGGGGCGGTTCCCCATCCGGGTGGAGCTGGATTCACTGGGGCAGCAGGAGTTCGTGCGGATTCTGACGGAGCCGAAAAACGCCCTGCTGTTGCAGTATATCGCCCTGCTGCGCACCGAAGGCGTCCAGGTCAATTTTACCGACGAGGCGGTGACCACCCTGGCCGGCATAGCCGAGGAGGTCAATAACAGCACCGAAAACATCGGGGCTCGGCGGCTGCATACCCTGATGGAGTGCCTCCTGGAGGAGGTCCTCTTTGACGGGCCGGACCTGGAGGAAAAAACGGTCTCCATCGACCGGGATTATGTCACCAACCGGCTGGAAGATATCAAGGAAAATGAGGACTTGAGCCGGTTCATTCTATAATCGAGGATGCTTATGGAATCCCGCGTAGCGGACATATTGATTGAAGCCCTGCCGTACATCCGGCGGTTTTCCGGGATGACCCTGGTTGTCAAATACGGTGGTCACGCCATGGTGGACGAGCAGCTCAAGCGCGATTTCGCCCTGGATATAACCCTGCTGAAATTTATCGGCATCAATCCGGTGGTGGTTCACGGCGGAGGTCCCCAGATCAATC
Organism: Desulfosudaceae bacterium; assembly: GCA_046483615.1. Classification (GTDB taxonomy): domain Bacteria; phylum Desulfobacterota; class Desulfobacteria; order Desulfobacterales; family Desulfosudaceae; genus CAYTQK01. Next base: position 2,020 of record JAWOCW010000064.1, on the reverse strand, counting down.
AGGTCTTACAGCAGATGGGTATTGAACCCAGTTTTATCCGGGGCCTGCGCTATACCGACGAGCCCACCATGGACGTGGTTGAGATGGTTCTGGGCGGCAAGGTCAACAAGGGCATTGTGGCCCAGATCAACAACAGCGGCGGCCGGGCCATCGGGCTGAGCGGCAAGGACGGCGGGCTCATTTCCGCCCGCAAGCTGACCATTGTCCATAAATCCGAGGGAGACGATCCCCCCGAGATTATCGATCCCGGCCTGGTCGGCGAGGTCACCCGGATAGAGCCCGGGGTTATCCAGACCCTTTCCAGTCAGGGCTTTATCCCGGTAATCGCGCCGGTCGGGGGTGGTGAAAACGGCGAAACTTACAACATCAACGCCGATCTGGTAGCCGCCGAGATGGCGGCCGCCCTGCCGGCCGGCCGTTTGATTCTGCTGACCGACGTGGACGGGGTTATGGACGCTGACGGCCGGCTGCTCTCCTCGGTCGACGCCGAAACCATCGCCAGCCTGATCAATCAGAATATTATCACCGGCGGCATGATTCCCAAGATCGAGTACGCCCTGTCCGCCATCCGGCGGGGGGTGGAAAAAGTGCAGATCATCAACGGCACTCGCCGCCACGCCGTGCTGCTGGAGCTGTTTACCGACAAAGGCATTGGAACGGAAGTGACAAAATGACAACGGATATTCAACAGCAGGCCGAGACGGTCATGGCCGGAACCTACAGCCGGCTGCCCCTGGTCATCGCCCGGGGAGAAGGGTGTACCCTCTGGGACACGGCCGGCCGGGCCTACACCGATTTTCTGGCCGGCATCGCCGTCTGTAATCTGGGGCATGCCCATCCCGGGGTGACGGCGGCGCTCTGCCGCCAGGCCGAGACCCTTTACCATGTCTCCAATATTTTTTATACCATTCCCCAGACCGAACTGGCCGCGAGCCTGGTCGACCAGAGCTTCGCCGACCGGGTCTTTTTCTGCAACAGCGGCGCCGAGGCCAATGAAGCGGCCATTAAGCTGGCCCGCAAGACATACAGCGACAGGGGCCAGCCGGAACGCCACCGGATAATTACCATGGCCCGGTCCTTTCACGGCCGCACCATGGCGACCCTGTCCGCCACCGGCCAGGATAAAATAAAGAAGGGCTTCGCCCCCCTGCTGGAAGGATTCGACCAGGTGCCCTTTGACGATCTGGCGGCCCTGGAAAAGGCCGTTACTCCGGCCACCTGCGCCGTAATGCTGGAGCCGATTCAGGGGGAGGGCGGCCTGGTCTGTCCCTCACCGGGATACCTGGCCGGCGTCCGCGAGTTGTGCGATGAGCACGGCCTGCTCATGATTTTAGACGAGGTGCAGACCGGGATGGGCCGGACCGGCCGGCTGTTCGCCCACGAGCACGACGGCATCCGTCCGGACATCATGACCCTGGCCAAGGCCCTGGGCAACGGTCTGCCCATCGGGGCCATGCTGGCCACGGAAGAAGCGGCCGCGGCTTTCACGCGCGGTTCGCACGCCACCACCTTCGGGGGCACGCCGGTGATCTGCGCGGCGGCGGCGGCGGTGCTGGATATTATCGAGCGGGATAATATCCTGGAAACCTGCCGCCGGACCGGGGATTATTTCGTGGAACAACTGCGCTGGCTGCAAGACCGCCACGCGGGGATAAAAGAAATTCGCGGGCGGGGGCTGCTGCTGGGCCTGGCCCTGGACCGGGCCGGCGCCGGGGTGGTCTCGGCCTGCCTGGAGCAGGGGTACATCATCAACTGCGTCCAGGATTCCGTGCTGCGGTTCGCGCCGCCGCTGATCATCAGCCCGGCGGAAATAGACGGGCTGGTGTCCTGCCTGGACCGGGTCCTGCCCGATAACTGATGGAGTGGAGCTGGTAGTGAAAAAAGATATAATGACACTTTGGGATTTGAACCGGTCGGAGATGCTGGACCTGTTTACTCTGGCGGCTGACCTGAAACAAAGAGAAAAAAATGGTATCGTGGAAACGAGCCTGGCCGGCAAGGTGATGGGAATGCTGTTTGA
>JAWOCW010000362.1:0-5272 GCA_046483615.1 Desulfosudaceae bacterium | reverse complement strand
TCTCGACCGGATAGCCCGTCACCCGGCTGACGATGTCCAGCATGGCCTGTTCGATAACCGCGGCTTTTGCCGCGTCCGGAGGCGAGGGTTCTGCAGCGTTACTCGCGGGGGTAGTCGCGGCGGATGGAGCGGCCGTTGTAGCAGCCGGTGTATCAGCCGGGGATGCGGCCGGGGACGGTTCGGAAGCCGCCGCCGCGGCCGCTTCCGGGGCCACTGCCGCGGCTGCTTCCGGGGTTGCTTCCGGGAACGCTTCCAGGGACGATTCCGGGGACGATTCCGGGGCTGCCGCTGAAAACTGTTTTCGGCCGGGTAAAGAGGTCCCCTCATTTAAAATGGTTGAACCGATGTGGCGGGTCCGTTCAATAACCACTCCCAGGGCGCGACCGGCTTCGTTTTGCGTTTCCAGGAACTTGTGATGAGCCTGGGCGGTCTGCTGTTGCAGGGTTTGCAGCGATTGCAGGCTTTCGGATACCACCTTCAAGGCGTTGCGGACCACCTCGCCATCCAGGGGAGGCGCCTGGGCGGCCGCCTCCTCCGCCGAGGTCGGGGTGGACGCAACCGGCTCCACCCGCTCCGGGGTCGCCGAGGCCGGCGGAGAAAAACGCCGGGGCGGTTCTTTGCGGTAATTGGCGCCGCAGATGGGAATCGTCATTTTCTGTTCCCGTTCCGGATAGCGCGGCAGCTCCTCCCAGTTTTCCAAAAGAACCGGCCGGCCGGCCGCCGCGAAAAAAGCCAGGGTGGCGGCGATATCCTTAACCCCGAATTTTCTGCCGCCGGAGGCGTCCAGGGCCAGCGCCCGCGCCGGGCGGCCTTTCAGAATCGACTTGACCAGGCCGGTTAAAACTGTTTTCGGACCGATTTCCAGGAACAGACCGGCCCCGGCCGCGGCCATATTTTCAACCTCACTGACGAAATTAACCGGGTTCAGTATCTGGCGGCCGAGAATTTGCCTGGCTTCGTCCTCTTCCGCGGGATAAGGTTCGGCGGTGGTATTGGAAAAAACCGGGATCGCGGTCGGGGTGACCGCTTTCTTGCGCAGGTAATCCCGAAAGGGTTTGGCCGCGTCCTGGACCAGTTCCGTGTGAAAAGCGGCGGAGACCGGCAGTTTCATGGCCTTGATCCGATTATCGCGGCAAATGGCCGCGGCCCGGTCGATCTCCTCGGCCCGGCCGGAAAGCACGCCCTGATCATGGCTGTTGCGGTTGGCCAGCACCAGGTCAAGCTCGTTATCGGTTATGAGGGCTTCAATCGAGGCCAGATCGGACCGAACCGCCAGCATGGCGCCCTTTTCGCGTCCGGCGGCCGCCATGTACTTGCCGCGGGCCGAAGCCAGGGACAGAAAATCTTCCAGGTTAATCCAGCCGGCGCAACACAGCGCGCTCAGTTCTCCGAAACTGTGTCCGCCCATCATGTCGGCGGTCACCCCGAATCGTTTTAAAACCGCCGCCATGCCCAGGCTGGCGGCCCCGATGGCAGGCTGGGCGATATCGGTCTGGCGAAGGGCCGCTTCGGCCTCTTCTTTATTATCCGACCGGAAACCGGGCGGAAACACATAATCGGTCAGGCGGTGTTCCGAGCCTTTCCGGAAATTGGCAAACTGGTTATTGGCCATCTCGAAAACATCGTGTACCTCCGGAAAAACCGTGGCCAGATCCCTGGCCATATAGGCGTACTGACTGCCCTGCCCCGGAAAAATAAAGGCAATTTTGCTGTTTGACAGCAATTCCGAAGAGGCGCATCCGTAATAAAGCGGACCGCTGTTGAAAAAATCATCCCGGGAGTCCCGCAGCTTTTCGACCGCCTGGTCAATGACACCGGCCACGTCATCGGTATGCTCCAGCACGATAAGGGCCCGGTGTTCATCCTGGGAGGAAAACCGCTGCCGGGATTCGGCCGCGTAAAGCCGGACCCCGTCAAATTCCTTACGATGGCCGGTGGCGTATTCTTCCAGGCGGTTCTTAAATTCCAGGATCCGGGCGCTCAAGTCCTTTCTGGAGCCCCCGGAAAAAGCGAGGATCTCCACGGTGCCGTCCCAGGCGACCTCGGTTTTGTCGGGAGTGTATTCCTCCAGGACCATGTGATAATTGCTGCCGCCGAAACCAAAGGAACTCATGCCCGCCCGGCGGGGATGCTTGCGGTTGGAGAACCAGGGACGGGCGGTGGTGCTGATATAAAAAGGCGTTTCCTCAAGTCCCAGCTTGGGATCAGGTTCATCCACTTTCAGGGTGGGCGGAATGGACTTGTGATACAGGGCCAGGGTGGTCTTGGCCAGGCTGGCCGCGCCGGCCGCGGCCTTGGTATGACCGATCATGGATTTGACCGAACCGATGGCGCACTGATTTTTGTCCCGGCCGGTGTCTCCAAAAAGTTTCCGCAGGGCTTCGAACTCTTTGGCGTCACCCACCCGGGTACCGGTGCCGTGGGCCTCGATCAGCTCCACCGTGTCCGGCTCCACCCCGGCGGCGAGATAGGCCCGTTTCAGGGCCCGCAACTGGCCTTCCGGCACCGGCGCGTATATCCCGGAAGAACGGCCGTCGCTGGAAGTACCCATGGCCCTGATAACGGCGTAAACGCGGTCATTGTCTCTCTCGGCGTCAGCCAGGCGTTTAAGCACGAACAGCCCCAGGCCCTCGCCCAGGACGGTGCCGTCGGCGTCCTTGGAAAAGGGCCGGGCGTCGCCGGAAAAGGACAGTACCGAGGTCTTGGCAAAACACATGTGCATGAAAATATCATTGAGCGTGTCAACCCCGCCGGTTATCATCATGTCGCTGTTGCCCGCGGCCAGCTCCATAACGGCCAGATGCATAGCGGAAAGGGAACTGGCGCAGGCCGCGTCGGTAACACAATTAGTGCCGCCCAGGTTAAACCGGTTGGCGATCCGGCCGGCCACGACGTTTCCCAGCAGACCGGGGAAGGAATTCTCCTGCCAGGAGACGTAAGAGTCCGCGATCTGTTCCATGACCTGCTGCTTCTGCTCCTCGGAGACGCCGGCATCAGTCAGGGCTTTTTCCCAGTGCGGAAAACCCAGTCGGGCGCTCAAGGGTATGACCAGCTCCTGGGTACCGGTAATTCCCAGGATCACCCCGGTTCGTTCCCGATCCCAGGGCCGCCCGCTCTCGCCGTAACCGGCATCTTCCAGGGCGCGCTTGGCCACCACCAGGGACAATAACTGCGAGGTGTCGGTCGCCTCCAGCATATTGGGAGGCAGGCCGAATTCGGTGGGATCATAGGAGATCGGGGACAGGAAACTACCCCGTTTGCAATAAGTAAAATCGCCCTTGCCCGGGTTTTCCCGGTAGTAGTCCGCGGCTGACCAGTGTGTCTCCGGTACCTCGGTGATGGCGTCTTCCCCGTGAAAAAGCAGCCGCCAATATTCTTTCAGATTGCCGGCTTTGGGAAAAAGACTGCCGATTCCCACGATGGCGATTTTACGGTCATTAGTATTGTTCCTGCCCTTGCTCACTATGCTCACCTTCCTGTGTTATTTGACAAGCCGTCAACTTTGACTATAGGACCTGATATCGGCCAATGCCAGGGGAACCGTTCTGGAAGCCGCCGCCGGCACCTCCTGGCCCTGCTGGCGCAGCCAGCCCGAACGGGTCACCACGGCCGCGCCGAATAAAAGGTTCCGGGCCACCGTGGCCACGTCCCGATTCTCGGTACCTTCCAGGAAACTGCCCCGAACCCATTCATTAAAAGCGCCCATGGCCGGACCGCACCAGATCTGGTAATCAATTTTACGGTCTTCTTCTCCGACAATGCCCCAGGTGGAAGAACGGCCCAGGTAAGAACGAAACACCAGGGCCATTTTGTGCCGGGGCTCTTTTTCCGCCCGCTCTACCTGGCGGGGATCACGCTGGAGAAAAAATTTCCGGGTCTCGGCCCACTCCTCGTCAAAACTTCGGCGCAACATATTCTGCTCAATATCCTGCCGCTCTTTTTCCGGAATGGATTGATACTGATCGTACCGGAAGTAAAAATCATACAGCTTGGCGGCCCGCATGGCAAACATGGTGCCCCGCTTGAGCACCTGGACCTTGCCGCCCGTTTCAAACATATCCGCTGCCGGGGCCATGGTCACGTCCGCCTGGCCGGCCTCCACCAGCATCTTTCGGACGGTTTCAGTGACACCGGCTTCGACGCAGGCTTGATTGACCGAACCGGTCACCACGTAAGCGGCTCCCATGGCAAAGGCCGCGGCCGTGGATTCGGGCGTGGCTATCCCGCCCCCCAGGCCGACGGGAATCGGTCGTTCATATTGATGCTGCTCGCAAATGGTGTCCCGCAGGGCCAGCATGGTCGGCAACAGGGCCAGGGCCGGTCGGTTGTCGGTATGGCCGCCGGAATCGGCCTCGGCGGTCAGGGCGTCGGCCATGGGAATCTTTCCGGCCAGGGCCGCTTCCTCGGCGGAGATCGATCCTTCCTTCTTCAGCCGGGAGATAATTTTTTCCGGGGGAGGCGTGAAAAAGCGGGTGGCCACTTCCACCCGCGAGACCTTGGCCACGATCCGATTGGGAATAACAATCCGGCCCTTTTCATCGGTATGAATCCCTTTGAGCCGGTAGCGCACAATGGACGGTGTCAGGCGCATATAGGCCGAGGCGCTGATTAAGCGGATATTTTGACGCAGATACAGATCGACAATGGCATCTTCTAAGGCCGGATCACCCGGCGAATGAATCAGGTTGAATCCAAAGGGCAGGTCTCCGAGTTTCTGCCGCAGCTCAACAATGGCCGCTTCCACCTTATCCGGAGCCAGGCCGGCCGCGCCGAAAAAACCGACCAGGCCGGCCCGGGCGGCGGCTTCGACCATCCTGACCGAGGTGATACCATTGGCCATGGCGCCGGCCACGTAGGCGTAGCGCAGGCCGAGCATCTGCTTGAAATCAGGATCGCCAAAATTTTCGGGTGCCAATGGTGGAACATAGCCGAGCAGAGGCATGCCCCCGCCCGAGGAATCGGCTTTTGATCCCAGGCAGGCGCTGCCGGTAGTGGCCACACCGGGCCCGGACGGGGTTGATACCAGGTAAACCGGCCTGGCCACCTGGAATAAGGCTTTTCGCAAGGCCGCGGTACCGGTTTCCGGTGTGGCCCCGTTGTCGTCCTGCCAGAAAGCTGAAAAAGACATGTCCTTTCCTCTTCGCCTGAAAAACTCCCTGATATTAAGGTTAGCCAGGGAAATATCTCATGAAAGATCCGGGCTAACCCGGTGATTATCAAAATTTTTCCAAAAATTGTCAAGGTCTTTTTAGGCGCCATCCGGCTCCAAAGC
>JAWOCW010000278.1:0-3199 GCA_046483615.1 Desulfosudaceae bacterium | reverse complement strand
TTATCAGCTATACCGGAAAAAGAAACGGCCGCCTTAAGAAAGCATGAGCATACCGGCCGTCCTCTGGGTTCGGATAAATTCATCGAACGCCTGGAAAGTCAACTTGACAGGGTTTTGCGGCCAAAAAAACCGGGACCCAAACCCGAGCCAAAAGCTTTGAATTAAGTATGGTGTCCCCGGAATTGGTATCCTCCTTGTGGGTACTGTTGAGTTGCCAAAAACAACGAACCCATAAAAAACCAAGGACATGGATTTCACCTCATCAACGGAAAAATCCGTGTCACTGGCGTAATTTTTTTGCCGTTTCCATTGCTCCATGATTTCCTCGAGCTGGGCCTTGATTTCTTCCCCTTCCGCCGGTTCAATGCCTTCCGCCTTTTCCATTACCACGTCGGCATACATCATGATCAGGCGGCGGTAGGCATCATAGACGAACCACTCGTCACCGGTGCGGTTGATCAAACCAGGCAGGGTTGCGGGCGCAAGGCCTACATTGAGAACCGTTTCCATCATGCCGGGCATGGACTTTCGCGCCCCGGAGCGACAGGAAACCAGCAGCGGGTTTTCCGGATCGCCATACTTCATGCCCATAATCTCTTCAACCCTGGCCATAGCGGCATTTACTTCCTCAGCAAGCCCTTCCGGATAATTACCGTCGCTCTTGAAATAATCATTGCAGCATTCCGTGGAAATCGTAAAACCCGCTGGAACAGACAAGCCAAGATTGGCCATTTCCGATAGATTGGCACCTTTTCCGCCCAGTAGGTCCTTCTGGTCAGCGCCGCCTTCGGCGCTTCCACCGCCAAAGTTGAAAATATATTTCCCCATGTCTCTTCCTTAAACGATGATACGATAGTTATTATTCATATAACTTGACGGCCTCGTAAAAGTGCCATCTCACCTGATATTATAAAATCCGCAATGAGGCCAACTACCGGCGTTCTTTGCATGGCCAGCCAGGCTGCAACCCCACTATTTGGGCAATTTGCCGCTAAACGGATTAATTTATTCTGAATTTTTCTTGTTACCGCTTTATCTATAATTAATCTTATCCGTCTGAGAACAACTGTCAAACGCCCAAAACATATGACCACTTATAGCCAGTCGGATTTTAGCGGCATTTAGCGGGGCATGGCGAGGGTGTAATCCTTTCACCGCTCTTCTCCGGCGCCTCGTCCTTAAAATCCTTATAGATTTAAGTCTTTATTCATTGCCGACAGCGGCTTGCGTTTATGGTGATTATTATTATTTTTTAAAAAAGCGGACTTGGGAATTCAAAAGGAAAAAACCATGCGTTGCCGCATAAAGCCGCATAAATAACTTCCGGCGGAGAAGCAAACAGATCAAAAACCAAGGAGGAGGAAAAATGACTGAAAATCAATTAAAGGGCGACTGGAAAGAAGCAAGGCGCAGGAAAGATGGGGTAAATTAACAGAGGAAGACCTTGAAGAAATCAACGGCCAGCGCGACAAATTGGCTCTCCGGCTCCAAAAATTATATGGGATAGACCGTGAAGAAGCGGAAGCGCAGATCCGTGAGTGGGAAGGCGTCCGGATTTGATCAGCGGGAATGATTGGTCAGGCGCGAGGATTAATGTCATATTTATTCATGCGCTTCCAGAACGTTACGCAGCTGATGCCCGGAATTCGGGCAGGTTTCGATTGATTCCGTTCGATTGATTCCGTTCGATTGATTCCGGGCGTATTGGTCAAGTACCCGGATAAAGGGTCGATGCTGTCGGCTACCAACGGTGGTCGGGACAAAAGTATCCGGCTCACCGTCGGGTGGCATAGCGCGCCCGGCCTTGATGGATAAATTGCCCTACAGATACGAAACATCGATACTGGTCCCGGGACGCCAGCCAGAAGATCTGAAATAAAAATCCATATGATTTCCCCCGAATTGTGAGAGCGTGCCATGAAGGCGCAGCAATACTATCAGCACGTAATTGACCGGCTCAGAAACTGCTACCAGTTCAGCCATTATTTTATTGCAACAGGGGAGGCGCTTGCCCGGGAAACCAGCGATCCCATTTTTCCATCCGTGGCCGCCCCAATGGACGAGCTGGAAAAATTCTCTGTTGAAAGGGGTCTTGAGGTTCACCTTCCAGTGGTGGGGAAAGACTCGCAATCAGTACTGATGCCCCTGGATATAGAAATTTTTTTGGGAGAGGACCAGCACCGGCTCTACACAAGCCGGGACGAACAACGGGCGCTTTTGGCGCCGGTCTTTCCCGTGATGCATTTTGTCGAAGACCTTTTCCGCTCCAGGGGAATGCCGTATCTCCTGGATTATACGCCTTCCGGGTGCCATATTCTGTTTCAAAATATTTTGGGATACCGGGCCACGGAAGCCGTCCGAAACATCGGCGTTGTGGAGGAAGACCTGGTCAAGGCGTGCAATTATATCGATCCCGGCGATATCCGGCGGTGGTACGGCGTTTCCATGGACGCCGCCCAAACCTTCAGCGGTCTGGGCAGAATCGCGGAATACATCGCCCTGCTCGCCATGAAGGCCTTTCAAAATCAGGAAGCCAGGGGACTTTTGCCGGTCACCATATCGGACAGCGCCTATTCCTGCATCAACCTCGACAATACCTGGGCCGAAGGGCCTCCTTTTATGCGCGCCATCCGAAGCCCCTTCAGCCTCCACATGAAAAACCGGGACAAATACCGCAACCAGCACCAACCGCCTCTGGTGGACGTCATCGGGTCCTGTTTCGACGGGCAAAGCGCAACCGAAACCAGGGATATCGATTTTATTCTTGATTGTATGTGGAATCTGGAAAAGACTGCCGCGCACGCGCAGACCTTTTCCGGCTTTATTCCCTGCTCCAATGACACCCTGATTGATTTCGTGAATGAATACAAGGCATCCGACCTGTATTTGTTTCATCGGGATTTTGACGCCCAGACGGACCTCCCCCGGGGAAGCGCCCTGGAATATGCAAAAAACGAACAAAACATACCCGACTGGTCGCGGCGCATCCTGTATTCACCCAACCCGTCGGCACTTCAACCGGTGAAGATGATCGGATTCGTCCACGATTTTCTCATTCATGCCGGGTGGCAGCCAAAACACATTGCAAACATTCTTCGGGACCTGTATCAAAATTCAGATTTCAACTGGACGCAGGACTTCTTCAAACATCCGGCAGAAGAAAAGGCAAATTTCTGGGCGCGGACCTACAGCGCTGTCG
>JAWOCW010000396.1:0-3735 GCA_046483615.1 Desulfosudaceae bacterium | reverse complement strand
CACCAGCTTTTCAATGACGCCGATAATATCGGTGATATGCTCGGTGGCCCTGGGTTCATAGGTGGCCCGCTCCACGAACAGGGCGTCCATATCCCTGTAAAAAGCCTGGATATATTTTTCCGATAAGGCTTCGGTGGAAACGCCCTCTTCAGCCGCCCGGTTGATTATCTTGTCATCCACGTCGGTAAAGTTGCGCACGTAATTGACTTGCAGTCCCTGCGAGCGGAAATAGCGGGCAATGACATCAAAGACCACCACCGAGCGGGCGTGACCGATATGGCTGGGACCGTACACGGTGGGACCGCAGACATACATTTTGACCAGGCCGGGATGCAGGGGTTCAAAAGATTCTTTTCCGCCGGTCAGGGTGTTGTAAATACGAAGTTTCATCATGGTCATCCCGTTATCCTTCCGATTCCCGCTCAAGCATAACCGTGGCCAGGGCGGCCATACCATCTCCGGCGCCGATGGCGCCCAGCCCTTCGGTGGTGGTCGCCTTGAGGTTGATCCCATCTGTCTCAATGCCCAGGGCGGCGGCCAGGCCGGCTCTCATCTTATCCATGAAGGGAACCAGCTTCGGGGCCTGGGCCACGATCACGGCATCGATATTGACCACCATAAACCCCCGGGCCTTGATCTTCTCCCCGGTCAGGGCCAGCAGCTTAAGACTGTCGGCATCCTTGAAAGCCGGATCAGTATCCGGAAAATGCCGGCCGATATCTCCCAGGCCGGCCGCGCCGAAGAGGGCGTCGCAGACGGCATGCGTCAGCACGTCGGCGTCGGAATGTCCTTCCAGCCCCATTTCAAAGGGAATGGTTTCGCCGCCGAGAATCAATGGCCGGCCTTTTACCAGCCGGTGCACATCATAACCTATACCGACCCGCATTTTTCGAATACCTCTTTATTATAGCAGCTCTGGATATCGGACTTTTCACGATACCGTCCTGCCAGAGGTTACATAAAAACAAAAATACCTCCCGCCCGTCAAGACATATTGCCTCCAAAGACGATTGAATCCCCTCTTGCCATTGAATATCCGGAATGTTTATGATAAGTAATTTAATTCAGGTATTCTCTTATAACAAGGCGGCAGGCCCTCAAAATCAATCAACTCCGAAAACGCGCCAGCGGTTATGACATCAACAGGCAACAGCGGTCCGGCCGGCGGAAAAATTTATACCGTTTCCGACCTGACCAAAGAGATTAAGCAGATTCTGGAAAGCCGCTTTCCCATTATCTGGGTGGAAGGAGAAATTTCCAACTTCCGGAAACCAGGTTCGGGTCACTGCTATTTCACCCTGAAAGACGAGCAGGCCCGACTCAAAGCCGTCATCTTTGCCAACCAGGCCCGGCGCCTGGAATTCGCCCTGGAAGACGGCCTGGAAATCGTCGGCCTGGGACGGGTCACCGTGTACGAACCCCGGGGCGACTACCAGGTCATTTTTGAGCACCTCCTGCCCGGTCGGGCCGGCGCCCTGCAGGCGGCCTTTGAGCAGTTGAAAAAAAAGCTGGCTGAGCGGGGCTGGTTTGACCAGGAGCACAAGCAGCCCCTGCCCTTTCTGCCGGCCGGAGTCACTCTCATCTCCTCGGCCACGGGAGCGGTAATCCACGACATGATCAACGTCATCACCCGCCGTTTTCCCAACCTGACCATCCGGATAATTCCAGCCGCAGTCCAGGGCGAGCAGGCTCCCGCGGAAATAGCCCGGGCCATCGCCCTGGCCAATGAACGGGCCGACACGGAAGTGCTGGTAGTGGCCCGGGGCGGCGGCAGCCTGGAAGACCTGGCTCCCTTCAATACCGAGGAAGTGGCCCGGGCGGTCTTTGAATCACGGATACCGGTGGTATCGGCGGTGGGGCATGAAACGGATTTCACCATCTGCGATTTTGTGGCTGACCTGCGGGCTCCCACGCCCTCGGCCGCCGCCGAGCTGATCGTGCCGGTCAAAAAAGAACTGCTGCTGAACTGCCACTCCCTGCGGCGACGCCTGATTCTGGCCGTGGACAAAACTATCCAGTCACTGCGCCGCCGCCGGGAGGATTTAAACCGGCGGCTGATCGATCCCGGACGCCGGCTTCAGGACGCCCGTCTGCGCCTGGATGATTACAACCAGCGCCTGGCCCGGGCCCTGAATCGTCAGCTGAAGGAAGGCCAAACCCGACTGCGCCGGTTGCGACAACAACTGGTCGGCAACATGCCCGACAGGCTGATCAGCCGGCGCCGAAACGACCTTGATCAAGCCCGCCGGCAACTGATCCGGTCAACCACCACCCTCTATATCAGGGACCAGTCCCACCGGCTGGAAACTATCCGGCAGCGGTTGACCGACCTGGATCCCCGGGCGGTCCTTAAACGGGGCTACAGTATCACCCGCCGGCTGCCCGACAAAACCGTCGTTCGCGCCCCGCAGGAAATCGCTCCCGGTGATAAACTGGAAATCATGGTGACGGAAGGAAAAGTTTACAGTACAGTAACTGCTACTGATAAAGGAAACCAGTGATGAACGATAAAACCAAGGCTAAAAAAAGCGACCGGAAAACTTTTGAGCAGTCCCTGAAGGAATTGGAAGAAATCGTGACCGCCATTGAATCAGGCGAGCTGCCGCTGGAAACAGCCCTGGAAAAATTTGAAACCGGCGTCAAGCTGTCCGAGACCTGCGCCGCCAGGCTCAACGAAGCCGAAAAAAAGATCAGGGTACTGCTCCAGAACGACAACGGTGATTTGACCGAAGTCCCCTTCGGACCGGAAGATGACCATAACCATGGCTGACAAGCAACCCGCGACACTCCCCGCTTTCCTGTCCGAATACCTGGACGCCCGGCGTAGCCTCGTCGAGGAAGCTCTGCTGGCCAGTCTCGACAAGCATGTTCAACCGGGCCGACTGCGGGAGGCCATGAGCTATTCCCTGCAAGCCGGGGGCAAGCGTTTGCGGCCGATTCTGTGCATGGCGGCCGCCGAAAGCGTGGGTGGTGAAGCCGGCCAAACTCTTCCGGCCGGCTGCGCCCTGGAAATGATCCATACCTATTCCCTGATTCACGACGACCTGCCGGCCATTGACAATGACGAACTGCGCCGGGGGCAACCCGCCTGCCACGTGGCCTTTGACGAAGCCACCGCCATTTTTGCCGGCGACGCCCTGCACACCCTGGCTTTTCAAATCCTGTCTTCACCGGAATATGACCACCTTGACAGTGAGATTCAGATCCCGCTTATCAACGCCATCGCCCGGGCCACCGGCACGGACGGCATGATTGAAGGCCAGATGCGGGATATCCTGGCCCAGTCCGCGCGCCTGGATAAAAAAGCCCTGCAGGAAATTCACAACCTGAAAACAGGCGCCCTTATCCGGGCCGCCATATACGCCGGCGCCTTGATCGGCGGCGGGGATAATCAGCAGCTGGCCCAACTGGACACCTATGCCGGCCATATCGGCCTGGCCTTTCAGGTCATGGATGACCTGCTGGACGTGCAGGGTGATCCGGTCCTGATGGGTAAGGAGGCCGGCGCGGACCAACGACGAAGCAAGGCGACTTACCCCGGCCTGCTCGGCGCGGAGGGCAGCCGGGAACTGGCCGAAGAACTGGTTAAAAACAGTTTGCTTGCCATTGAATCATTTGATATAAAAGCGGAACCATTGAGGATTCTGGCTGGCTATATAGTAGAAAGACAATATTGATGTACTTGTAAAAAGTCCAAACGAACATTAAACAAATACCGGGGCACAAATGACAACC
>JAWOCW010000219.1:0-4884 GCA_046483615.1 Desulfosudaceae bacterium | reverse complement strand
GGTCCATCTGGGTGGAAACCAAGGCCACCCTGGTTTACCACGACAACCGGCCCTATGCCATCCAGGGCATTGCCAGGGACGTCACCCGCAAAAAAAACGCGGAAGAGGCCCTGCGGGAGAGCGAAAAAAAATTCCGCACCTTCGTGGAAAATGCCAATGACATCATCTATTCCCTGTCTCCGGAGGGCTATTTTACGTATCTTTCACCCAACACCCGGGACATAGTCGGGGGAGAGCCGGAAGAAGTAGTCGGCCAGCACTACCAGAATGTTATGCACCGGGACGACAAGAAGGCCGCCCAGGCCTTTCTGGACAAGGTCCTCGCCACCGGCGAGAAAAAAAGCGGCAGCCTGTATCGCATTCGTCATATCAACGGCGAATGGCGCTGGCATATCTCCAATATCTCTCCGATAAAAAATGAACAGGGCGAAATCACCTCCCTGATCGGCGTGGCCCGGGATATAACCGACCAGCAGCGTACCGACAACGACCGCAAAAAGATGTTTGGCTGGCATGTGGGCATAAATAGTATTCATGAAAAGATTCTGACCCGGACCAGCCTCCGGGAACGGTTGCAGGCCATCACCGAGGGCATTGTCCAGACCTTTGACTCCCGCCTCTGCCGGATCTGGATAGCCAAACCGGGCGACCTGTGCCACCAGGGCTGCCCCCATGCCCTCGTCCGCCACCGGCCAAGAGTATGCCGGGACGGCCAGACCTGCCTGCACCTGGCAGCCAGCGCCGGCAGCCATACCCGGCTGGACGGTCACTACCGCCGGGTTCCTTTTGGCTATCACCGGGTTGACTGGATCAGCTCGGACAACATGCCCGGATTTATAACCAACGACATCCGGGCGGATAACAATATTTACAATCTTGACTGGATAGAAGAAGAAGGCATCAAAAGTTTTTCCGGCCGGCTGCTGCGCGACAGCCAGGGGACCACCATCGGGGTGCTGGGCCTTTTTTCCAGACACCAGATTGAGGACGACGAGTACCAGCTATACGGCAGCCTGGCCAATACCGCCTCGCAGGTTGTCCTGTCCAGCTGGGCCGAAGAATCAACCCGCCAGGCCAAGGAGGCGGCCGAGGCGGCCAACCGGGCCAAAAGTGAATTTCTGGCCAACATGAGCCATGAAATCCGGACCCCCATGAACGGGGTTATCGGTATGACGGACATGCTCCTGGAAACCGATTTGTCCGAACAGCAGCTTGATTACGCCCGCAGCGTTAAAAGCAGCGCCGAATCCCTGCTGGTTATTATCAATGATATCCTGGATTTTTCCAAAATTGAGGCCGGCAAGATCGAACTGGAGCAGATCAGTTTTGACTTAAAGCAACTGATCCGGGACATCAACGACATTATCGCCATCAGGGCCGAGGAAAAAAACCTGGCCTTTGACTGCCGCATATCCCAACAGACCCCGACCACCCTGCGGGGTGATCCGGTCCGGCTGCGCCAGATTCTGATCAACCTGGCCGGGAACGCCGTCAAGTTCACCAGGCAAGGCGGCTTGACCGTCAGCATTGAAGCGCAATCGGAAACCGAGACCCATGTTTCTTTAAAATTTTCCGTCAGCGACACCGGCATCGGCATCGCCGAAGAAACAAAGCACAAGCTGTTCGATTCTTTTTACCAGGTGGACGCCTCGGTGACCCGTAAATTCGGCGGTACCGGCCTGGGACTGGCCATCTCCAGGCAGCTGGTGGAAACCATGGGCGGCACCCTCCAGGTCGCCAGTAAACCGGGCCGGGGCTCCACCTTCTGGTTCACGCTGGCGCTCGAAAAAGACACCACCGGCGGACAGCAAGCGGCGCCTTCCCCGAAAGTGGCAGCCTCTGATCCGTCCCGGCGAAGGCATATCCTTCTGGCCGAAGACAATCCCATGAACCTGAAGGTTACCGAAAAGCTGCTGGAATTAATGGGGCACCAGGTGACCCTCGCTTTGAACGGCCAGGAGGCCGTGGAAAAATTTCAGACCACCAGCTTTGACCTGGTCCTGATGGATGTTCAGATGCCGGTCATGGACGGCGTCACCGCTACCAGTAAAATCAAGGCCATTCAAAGTCGGTCGTCCGGGAAAGCCGTGCCGATCATTGCCATTACGGCCCACGCCATGGTCGGCGACCGGGAATCCTTACTGAACCAGGGCATGGATGACTATATCGCCAAGCCGGTCACCAGGGAAGCCCTGGCCGCCGTGCTGGAACGAGTTTTTTCAAAAAACCACTGATAACTGACCGGCCGCGCCCCGACCGGCCTTGCTGCTTTGGGGGAGAGCGGCAGCCGGATGTCAGTCCGCCTCATATCATTTTATCAATTTCCCGAACCTGCCGCCGCAGCCGCTTGGCTGACACCGGCCCGGCGGTGGGGACTTCCTGGGCAAACACCGATATCTTGTACTCTTCCACCATCCAGAAAAAATCTTCCACGGCCGCCCGCCGCTCCGGAGACGTCTCCGGCCCCAGTTCACCCACCAGCCGATCCAGGATGGTCACGGCCCATTCAACCTGCTCCTCCTTGCGGCGATGCCGGGGATAGTCTTCCGCCGCCCGGCGGGCGCGCAGCCGCGCCGCTTCAAGATACCGCGGCATCTGCTCCAGCCGGTAATCGTCATACATCAGGACGAATCTCTCCGGGAGCAGGCCGGCCAGTTCCCGGCGAATCCGGTCCAGGGCCCGTGATACCGGGCCGCCGGCCCGAGCCGACTCTTCCATCCGGGCCAGTTCCCGCCGGACCCGGTGATAGCGCACCACTGTCTTTTCCACCCGCTCCCGCAATTGGGCGGCGCTTTCATAAAGTTCTCCAAGGACGGTCCGGGCGTGTCTTTCAAAATCCGCCGCCTGACGTATGTTGCCGGCCAGCCGCTCCGCCTTGATCCGATCAGCCATGGCGGCCTCCAGGGCCGGCCGACCCCCGAAGTACACCGCCGCGTCGGCGGCCGGCCGGCTCAGCTCCAGATCCCGCCGCATTAATTTAATTTCCCGGCTCAGGCGACGCTCCAGCAAACGACGCACCCCCTGGTTATGGGCGGCTCTGGCCCGGCCCCGACTGGTAAACAGCCTTAAATCAACCCGGGACCCCGCCTCGACCAGGGCCGGAAAAGCGATCAGTTCTCCATCCGGTCCCTCCACCGGAATCTGCTCCGGCAAATCCGGGAATTGCCGCCAGTCGATGTCGTCTCTTTCCCATTGACCACGAACGGCCGCCAGGGCGTCTGGAACCGGTTCAGCCGGGAGGTGCTGCTGAAGCAGGGCGGCCTCCCTGGAGGCGCTCAGTTCCCGCCCGTCTTCCGCGGTAAGGGCCAGTCTTGTCCGCAGGTAATCCGGCAGCGCTTGCGGCTGCCAGGCACTGGCCGGGATCATGACTCCCAGCCGCCGATGAATAAAATCCGACAACTCGGCCGGCAGGGACCGGCGGCCCCGGGGCATTTCCCGCGTAATGACATCCACCGTCCGGTTCAACGGCACCAGTTTTTTGCGGTACTCCTTGGGCAGCCCCTTGATCAGCGCCGTTATCTTTTCCGGCAGCAGACCGGGTATCATCCAGTCCAGCCGATCCGCCGGAATATCCCCGGCCAGGGGGGCCGGAATGGCCACCGTTACCCCGTCTTTTTCATCCGCCGGATCAAAGACGTACCGGCATGACAGGGCATGCCCGGCCACGGTGATCGATTCGGGGAATTGCGACAACTCCTCCTCGGCCGGATTCTTTCGCATCACCTCGGCCTGCTCCAGCCGCAAAAAATCGTCACCGCCCCGCCGGTCAATACATGCGGCCAGGCTTTTCAGATCAACCACCCCCGACTCGAGCCGCTCTTGATAAAATTGAAACAGAGCATCTTCGGTAACCAGAAACTCCCTTCGCCGGAGACGGTCTTCGATCCGGGCCACTTCATCCATCAATTCCAGGTTGTGTCGCATAAAATCCGAAGGGTGTTTGAGGTCACCGGCGATCAGCGCCCGGCGTATGAAAATATCAGCGGCTTCTTCAGGAGCAACCTGCCCGTAGGGCACTGCCGCTTCTTCCTCCACGATTAACCCGAACAGGATGGCCTGGCGATCAGCCACCACTTCTCCGCGGCTTTTTGACCAGCGGGCGTTAAAATAGACCTGCCGGCACAGGTCGCCGGCCACCTCCGGTATCCAGCGCCGCTCAATGGCGGCCGCGGTGCGGGCGTACCGCCGTGTGGTTTCCACGTGTTCGGCCGAAACTATCCACTGCTTTTCCCGGTTGAACAGGGTCGAACCGGGAAACATCATCACCTCTTTCGATCCGGCCGCCTGGTAAAGGTTGGCCTGCTTTTTTTCGGCGATGTGGGAGAGATAGCCGCTTAAAAGGGCCTGGTGAAAGGCGGCATAAAACTTGTCCGGCTCCGCTTTCCGGTCTATCTCTTCGCCGGACCGGTTGGAAATCCCGTGACTCCGGGCCAGTTCCCGGATCTGGCCGTAAACGTCCCGCCATTCCCGCAGGCGGGTAAAAGAAAGTCCGTGCCGGCGGCAAAACCTTTTCAGCTCGCCTGATTTTTTGTCCCCGGTGGCCTCCCAGATATTTAGCAGGGTCATAAAATCGGAATCCGGGTTAGTCCATCCTGGTCCGGCCTCGCTGGAGTCTTCGCTTTTTGCCGCCGGCTGAACCCGCGGGTCCTGAACGCTCAGGGCGGCCACCATTACCATCGCTTCGGACAAACAATCCCTGGCGGCGGCCTCGATCAGTATCCGGGACAGGCGGGGATCAACCGGGATGCGGGCCATCAGCCGGCCCCGCCTGGTCAACTGGTATCGTCCTTTCGGTGTTTTTTTGCCGCCGCCGGGCAGGTGAATGGCGCCCAGCTCGACCAGGATATCGTACCCGTCGGTAATACTCTTTTCCATGTGCGCGTC
>JAWOCW010000214.1:0-5004 GCA_046483615.1 Desulfosudaceae bacterium | reverse complement strand
CATCGGGCAAAAGGACGACCTGCCCTGGGAAAGCTATTTCAGCCCTCATATCAGCCCTGATATCACCCCTGATATCAGCCCGGATAGTAACCCGGATATTTCATGAGATATCCGGTCTAAGTGGGGCTTGCCATACCGCCCGCCGCCGAGAATATTTGATTATTGCAAACCAACCGTAAATCTGGTAATTCAGATTAATATATTATGCGATTATAATCGGCCAGCCCGTGACCAGGGGGACTGCGCCGTCGATACCCCAACAATTCATACCTGAATTATACTGCTATGGTTAAATCAATTATTCAACGGATCATAACTTTTGTGACCGGACTGGGCGCTTTTTTTAACAAGCTCCTTAACCGGATGCTGTCCGGCACCCACAATCATTTTTTATGCTATCTGCCCGCCCCGAAAGGACGGGACTGGTTGTCTCTGCTGTTTTTGTCCCGGGTATCCGTGCATGACGAACAGCAGCAGAACATCCGGGACCTGGAAAAAACCAGCATCATTGTTTACGCCAGCAAACATAAAAGCAAACTGGAACATCTTGTCTGCAACCGGCAATATGGAAAGCACGGCCTGCCTGTCCCGGAACTGGTTCTGGGCAACAGAATGGTCCTGCTTCAACCAGCCTCCCGGGTATTCAAGGCGATCCTGGCGCAGGTGGACTATTTCTTCCGCCATTTCTCCTTTTTGACGCCATACAAAACGAACTATTTCCAGACAGAGTTGACTAACGGCAAATCAGCCCTTTTTTCACTTTTCGGCAAGCGCATACTTTATCCCCGCCTGATTAAATCCAAAACCACCCCGGCCCAGGAACTCATCCGCGTTCAGAAAACCATTGATACCCCCATTGTGATTATACCCCAATCCATCTTTTTCTCCAGGCGACCGGGCAAAACCAGGCCGAATCTGCTTGATCTGCTACTGGGAGGACTGGACGAAAAACCGGGTAAGATACGACGGCTGTTATTGATACTGACCCGTTCCAAAAATATTTTCATAGAAATGTCGACGCCGGTGGACTTGAAACAATTTTTAAACCGGCCGGATATCAGGGAACTGAGGGATGACTACCAGGCTCTGGCCCTGCGGCGCCTGTTGATGAGCCGCATAAACATCCTCAGGCAGCGCGTCACCGGACCGGTTATAAAATCCCGGGAAGAAATCAAAGAAAGCATTATGGCCAGCCAGCGGCTGCAAGCGTTCATCGACGATTTCATCAGAGAGGAAAACCGGACCATCAGGGAGGTCAACCGGGAAGCCTATGATTACCTGGATGAAATAGCCGCCAACTACAGCATGAACTGGGTAATGGTATATGATTTTATTCTGACCTGGATGCTGAACCACATCTTTGACGGCATGGTGATAGACCAGGAGGGGCTGGCCGAATTAAAAAAAGCCTCGGAAAAGGCCCCCCTGATTTTTGTGCCCACCCATAAAAGCCACCTCGACTATCTGGTGCTCTCCTATGTCCTTTATTACCAGAACATCGCCTGCCCACACATCGCCGCCGGCAAAAACCTTTCTTTCTGGCCCCTGGGGCCGATCTTCCGGGGCGGCGGCGCCTTTTTCATGCGGCGCACCTTCAAGGGTCAGAAATTGTATTCCAGGGTCTTTCTGGAATACATTTATAAAATCCTCCAGGAGGGCTTCAACATTGAATTTTTTCTGGAAGGTGGGCGCAGCCGGACCGGAAAAACCCTGACTCCGAAAACCGGCCTGCTGTCCATTCTGATGGAGGCTTATGAAGCCGGGGCCTGCCGGGACATGATCTTCGTACCGGTCAATATCGGCTATGACCGCATCATCGAAGAAGCGGCCTATGTTTATGAAACCGAGGGCGGTGAGAAGACCAAGGAAAACCTGCCGGCCCTGATCAAGGCCCGCAAATCTTTGAAAAGCCGCTATGGCAAGGTATATGTCAATTTCAATCGACCTTTTTCGGTAAACGAATATCTCGACAAGACCCGGACCAGCCTGGAAGGGAAATCCACCGAGGAGAGACAACGCTTTATCAACCGGCTTTCCCGGATACTCATGAACCAGATCGAAAATGTGGCCGTGGTTACTCCTCACGGCATTACCGCCGCCGCCATTCTGAACTGTCCCAAGAAGCGTTTTACTTCCGATTACCTGATGCACATCATGGAAATCTACCTGGTTTACCTGCGTTCCACCAACGCCAAGCTGGCCGATACTATCACCAGCGACCATGTCCACGCTTTTGGCCATGTTCTGGAGGCTTTTACTCAGCGAAAATTCATTGAACATTTTCAATTGGACGGCGAAGACAGGACCAATCCGCTTTACATGGTCAATGAGAACAAGCGACCGGCCATGGAATACTATAAGAATACCTGCATCTGCCTCTTTGTCCCGGCCGCTTTCACGGCCCTGGCCATTCTTGAACTCGACTCTTTCCAGTTCGCCGCCACCGACCTGAATAAACAATTTGAATTCCTGCAGCAGTTTTTTCGTCATGAGTTTATCCTGGAATCAGACAAAACCCCGGAACATTTTATCAAGAAAAGCATCAGCGCTTTTATTGAGAACCAGATTCTGATGCCCCATGAATCAGTCCCGGGCAATTACCACCTGACCTCCGAAGGCCTGCGAAACTTAAAACTCTTTTCTTCCTTTTTAATGTCCTACTTTGAGAGCTATTTAATCGTGCTGACCTTTCTCAAACAGGAAAAAGACGGCGACGACGACAAGGAGATGTTGAAAAAAATCCTGCAGCACGGCCGCCGCATGTACAAACACAATGAAATCGAGCTGCTGGAGTCCATCTCCAAAATAACTTTTAAAAACGCCTATACCTTTTTCACCCGGGAAAAAATCATTGCTCCCGAAGATAAGACCAAGGCGGATTTCTATGAAGACAGAATCCAAAAATTTCTGACCCTGCTGGCATGACGGAATCCCTGCCCCCCTGGAAGGCCCTGGTGCTGGCCGCTGGATACGGCCGGCGTCTGCTGCCGCATACCAGGCGAACGCCCAAGCCTTTATTCACTATCGCCGGCATCCCGGTTATCGACCATGTCATCAACCTGCTGGTCCGGGCCGGCTGCGGCGGAATTGTTGTCAACACTCATCACCTGCATGAAAAACTGGCGCGTCACTTCAACCGGCAAAACCACGGCATCCCGGTCCGACTCTCTTATGAACCGGACATCCTGGGTACCGGCGGAGCCATCAGAAACAACCTGGCTTTCCTGGGCCAGGCGCCCTTCCTGGTCATCAACAGCGATATCTACACCACCATTGATCTGGCCGCCGTCTATAACTTTCATAGCGGGCATGACGACCCGGTAACCCTGGTCATGCGGGACGACCCCCGGTTTAACACCGTCACCGTAAATAACCGGGACGAAGTAACCGGTTTCGAACCCTTTCCGGGGGATCCTCCGGAATCAGCCCGCCGGCTGACCTTTACCGGCATCCAAGTCCTTAATCCGTCTATTGGCGAGGTCCTGCCGCCGACGGGCCGGTTTGGAGACATTATCAGCTCCTACCGGAGCCTGCTGCAAACAGGCCGGAAAATCAAGGCCTGCCTGCCCGAAAACGGTGAATGGGATGATATCGGCACCCCCCCTTCATACCGGCACAGGGCCTTTCATGTCATGGCCCGGCAATCCCTGCAACAGGCTTTTGGAAAGACGCCGTCTTATACCGTCAAATCCCTGCCGGCGGACGGTTCCGATACCATCTGGACGCGGATAGACTCTTGCCGTGGCAGCCTTATCGCCTGTAACCGGGGTATCAGGGCGGACGAGACCACCACCGAAACAGATTCCCTGGCCCATATCCTTCCACACCTTTTCCAGAAAGGGATTCCCGTCCCCCGGCTGTACGGCATAGACACCTTTGCCGGGCTGGCCTTTATGGAAGACCTCGGCGATGTCAATCTTCAGGCCGCCGCTCGCAAGAAGGGACTAAACGATGATGACCTGGCTGGCCTCTACCAACCGGTTATCAACCACCTGGTTGAACTGGCAACAGTTGGTGTCCAGGGGTTTGATGCCTCCTGGACCTGCCAGACAAAGCGGTATGACAAAAACATGATCCTGGAAAAGGAGTGCCGGTATTTTACGACCGCCTTTTTGTCCGGCTGGCTGAATCTTGAACCTGACGACGGCGAACAGCTGGCCGACGATTTTAACCGGCTGGCGGAGGCCACCCTGGCCGCGGCCATCGACGGACTGATGCACCGCGACATGCAATCCCGGAACGTCATGATTCACAAGGGACGGCCTTTTTTTATCGACCTCCAGGGCGCCCGCTTCGGCCCGGTCCAGTATGACCTGGCCTCGCTTCTGATAGATCCTTATGTCGCCCTGCCGGCGGCGGTCCAGAACCGCCTGGCCCAAGAATACTCCGAACGGTTGTCCCGGCGGCGCTCCTTCTCACGGGAACTCTTTCAACGCGGTTACGCCTGCTGCGCCGTTACCAGAAATCTGCAGATTCTGGGAGCGTTCGCTTTTCTCACCCGGAAAAAGGGAAAATCCCGTTTTTCTTCCTACATCCGGCCGGCGGCCGCCTCTCTGCCGGGCCACGTCCAGCGGGCCGAACAAGCCACCGGGCAAAGTTTCCCGGCTCTGCTGGACCTGGCCAGACAGGCGAGTCAGGCCACGACCGGTTAATGCCGCCTTGACATGATCTTTTAACCCGGACCATTGTTGTCCAAAATAATAAAAAAACGGCCTTTTTGTCACCCCGGCTGTTGTTGTTATTAAGCCCGGAAGTTTGTTGAAAAATCAGGTTCTGTTTGGGCTACAAAAATGAACTCGGTGGAAGTGGTTTTTGTGAGCACCATTGGCACCTTTTGGGGAAAAGCCGGTTACCACCGGCCGCGTTAAGAATTTCTCGCTGTCTGAGGGCGACAGCCCGAGTTCGAGAAATTTAGCGGACGGTGGTAACCGACTTTTCCCCAAAAGGTGCCAATGGTGCTCACAAAAACCACTTCCACCGAGTTCATTTTTGTAGCCCAAACAG
>JAWOCW010000385.1:0-9292 GCA_046483615.1 Desulfosudaceae bacterium | reverse complement strand
CCAAAGTTGAAAAACTTCTTTCCGTTAAGGTGGAGTTTATTTAACCCGGATATTTCATGAAATATCCGGGTTAAATGGCCTTTGTTCTGCTGCCTGCTGCCGGGCCGGGTGTGAATTGACAGCCTGATAATTCTGCTGGTTCCGGAAGGTTGAAGGAAATAGCCCCTGTTACCAGGATGATTCCGGACAGATTTTCCCCTGCCTGGGATTTTAGCTTGATTTTTGGGGCCGGAGCATTTTAACTTGGTCTTCGTGACGGACAACCTGCACAAAATAAATTTTATTTTTTTATCAAGGAGATAAAGCCATGAAACAAAAATTTTCCCTGACCAGTAAAAGCAAGGACGAACTGGTTCTCACGGAATTTTCAGAGTTGGAAAAAAATGAATACACCATGATTTACACCACCACCTACGCCTGGCCGGAGATCCGAAAGGCCGCCAAGCAGGGACTGGAGATGCTTATGCCGGCCCTGCGCCACCAGGATTTTTTTCCGCCGGCGCCTATCCTGGAAAAAGTGGCCGGCGCCGTGCTGGAGCTGAGCAACTCCTCGGACCTGGATACCGTCGAAACAACAATTGACGATAACCATGTTTTTGAAGAGGAAGATCCGGATATAGATATCGAAGAGGACATAGAGCTGGATGATCTGGATGAAATACTGGAAACTGACGACAGCCTGGATGACGATGATGACCTGGTGGACGATGACAGTTAAGCAGTCAAGCGCTTCCGGACGACGCCCCTGGCGGAGCGTGCCGGCATGAAAAACGCTCTCAAGGAACTTATCCGGGAAGCCGCCCGGGAAGCCTATCGGCAAGGGGAACTGACCAGCGACGACTTTCCGGAAATAGAAGTGGAAGAACCTCGGATCCGGGAACACGGCGACTTCGCGACCAATTTCGCCATGGTTTCCGCCTCTATCCAGAAGATGCCGCCACGCCGGATCGCCGAAATAATCATCGCCGGCCTGGCTGACCGGGACGACCGGATTGCCGAAATGGTCATGGCCGGCCCGGGATTCATAAATTTTTTCATCAAGCCCCGGGCCTGGCACCCGGTGCTGCTGGAAATAGACGGCCATGATGATTACGGCTCCTGCGACCTCGGAAAGGGCCAATCCATTCAGGTGGAGTTTGTCAGCGCCAATCCGACCGGACCGTTGCATGTGGGACATGGCCGCGGCGCCGCCGTCGGCGACAGCCTGGCCAACATCCTCGCTTTCTGCGGCTGGCAGGTGGCGCGGGAATATTATATCAACGACGCCGGCAACCAGATCAGCACCCTGGGCCGTTCGGTTTATCTCCGCTGGCAGGAACAAAACGGACACGCCGTCGAATATCCGGAAGATTGTTACCAGGGCGATTATATCCGGACCCTGGCCGAACAGATCGCCCGGGAACCGGACCTCGACCTGAGCCGGGCCGAAGCTGCCGAGGCCGTGGCGATTTGTTCGGAGTTTGCCGCGAAGCGGATAATGGACGGCATCCGCGACGACCTGGAAAGCTTCGGTATCTCCTTTGACAACTGGTTCTCGGAAAAATCCCTGTTTGAATCAGAAGCAGTGGCCGAAGCCCTGGGGACCATCCGGGACAAAGATTTCGCGTACGAAGCGGATGGCGCCCTGTGGTTCAAATCGGCCGCGCTGGGCGACGAAAAAGATCGGGTGGTGGTTCGGGGCAACGGTGAAACCACTTACTTCGCCTCGGACATGGCCTATCACAAGAACAAGCTTGACCGGGGATTCAACCGCCTCGTCGACGTCTGGGGGGCCGATCACCACGGCTACGTGGCCCGGATCAAAGCGGCTGTTCAGGCCCTGACGGGCAGTCACCACGCCCTGGAGGTGATCCTGGTTCAACTGGTCAATCTGCTGCGGGAAGGCCGGCCCATCTCCATGTCAACCCGGGCCGGCTCGTTTGTGACCCTGCGGGAGGTAGTGGATGAAGTGGGCCTGGACGCGGCCCGCTTTATTTTTCTTTCCCGCCATTATGACAGTCCCCTGGATTTTGACCTGGAACTGGCCAAAAAAAAGAATAACGATAATCCCGTTTACTATGTCCAGTATGTCCACGCCCGGATTTCCAGCATTATCGGCAAAGCGGCGGAAAACGATATGACCATGCCTGCCGCGGCGGCGACGGATCTGTCTTTACTGGACCAGAGCGAGGAGATTGAACTGCTCAAGGCCCTGTCCCGCTATCCCGAAGTTGTCCGAACAGCCGCCCTGTGGATGGAGCCCCACCGCGTTACTTTTTACCTGCTCGATCTGGCCGCCGCTTTCCACTCCTATTATAACCGGCATAAAGTCCTGACCGATCAGGCCGCTCTGACCATGGCCCGGCTGGCGCTGGCAGGCGCGATCAAAAAGGTTATTAAAAGCGGACTGGCACTGCTCGGAGTTTCAGCGCCGGTCTCCATGTAGCTATCCCTGAAACCGGACCTATGGCTAAAAACAAGAAAAAAACCGGCCCCGAAAAACGGTTTTTTATTTCCTTATCAATAAAGGAAGCCACCGGCTGGCTGACCCTGGTGCTGTTTATCTGCGGCTGGTTTTTTGTTCTGGGCGTTGTGGTGGGCCGCTGGCATGCCCCGGCGCCGGCTAAAGACGAGGCCTTGCCGGAAAAACTGGTGGCGGCCCGGGAAAAAGCCCTGGCCGATCCCGGCCGAACGGCAGCTCCGGATCCGGGCGAAACCCCGGAACTGCTTCCGGCCGGGCGCGACGATTCGACCGCGGACGATTCGACCGCGTCAAAACCTCGGCCCGGGAAAAAGGAGGAACCACCTCCGACTGACGAGACGCTGGAAACTGAAATTGAGACCAAGACACCGCGAGCCGGGAAAAAGGAAGCAGCAGCTGAACCGGAAGTCGCCGCGGCCGCCGAGGAGGCGGCCTTCACCATCCAGATAGCCGCTCTCAAGGACGAAAAAAAAGCCAATCGGCTGCTGGCCAACTTGGAAAAAAACAAATTCCCGGCCTATGTCAGGCAGGCCCGGCTGCCGGACGGCAGCGTCTGGTTCCGGGTCCGGTGCGGCGCGTTCCCGGACCGATCCGCCGCCGATTCCATGATGACCGCCTTGAGAAAAAAAGAGTACAGCCCCTTGCTGGTGAAGCAGTGAACCAGGCTCCGGCCGTAAAGCCCCGCCACCGGCTTGATACCGCGGTAAGCCCCGCGCCATTCTTGAGGAACTTGCCAAGTCAACCGGTCTTAACCCGGTCTTGAACTTTTTACAAAACCATCTTAGAATCACTTTTTGCGGTTAAAACTATCCGGGCCGATCCTTAAACCTGGGTCGCCCCTCCGGACGAATCATACACAAGAGCGCTGAGACGGGATTAAGGCTTTCAAAAAACAAGGTAAACACCAGACCACCCGAGGAGCAACCATGAACATCACCGAAGACGAGATCAAACACGTGGCCCGGCTGGCCCGACTGGACGTTGACGACGCCGAGCTGCCCGTTTTCGCGGAACAGATCGGCAAAATTCTGGGGTACGTGGACAAGCTCAACCAGGTTGCCACCGAGGCCATCTCTCCGACCGCCCAGGCCGTTTCCCTGGTTAACGCCTTTCGCGAAGACCAGCCGGGCCAACGAACTGATAATCAGGACAGCCTGGCCAACGCCCCGGCCGAAGACTCGGGGCTGTTTGAAGTGCCCCGGGTTATCGACTGATCAATCAGCCCGGCCAGCGGAGAAACTGACCGATTGTTTTCATGCCGACATTGTTCACTTTAACCTCAGGAACCAACCGGATTACAGCTCATGGAACTGTTTAAACTGACCCTGCACCAGGCCGCCGACCTGCTTCACAAACGGGAGATTTCCGCCGCGGACCTGACCGAGGCCGTCCTGGAAAGGGTGGCGGCCATTGATGATAAAATCGGGGCCTACCTGACCGTGGCCGCCGAACCGGCCCGGGCCCAGGCCAGGGCCGCTGACAAACGCATCGCCGCCGGGGAACACACCGCCCTGACCGGCATTCCCCTGTCCATCAAGGATATTATCTGTACCCGGGGGTTACCCACCACCTGCGCTTCCAAAATGCTGGAAAATTTCGTGCCGACTTACGACGCCACCGTCATTGAAAAATTAAAAACAGAGGGGGCCGTTATTCTTGGCAAGGTCAACCTGGATGAATTCGGCATGGGTTCTTCCACCGAAAATTCCGCCAGGCAGATCACCCGGAACCCCTGGGACCTGAACCGCGTCCCCGGCGGATCCAGCGGTGGCTCGGCCGCCGCCGTGGCGGCTGACATGTGCCTGGGATCATTGGGGTCGGACACGGGCGGCTCCATCCGCCAGCCGGCCTCGCATTGCGGAATAGTCGGGCTTAAACCTTCCTACGGACGGGTCTCCCGGTTCGGGCTGGTGGCGTTCGCCTCTTCCCTGGATCAGATCGGGGTACTGACCAAAGATGTCAGCGACAGCGCCATGCTCCTGCGGGCCATTGCCGGCCACGACCGGCGGGATTCCACCTCGGTGCCCGAAGAGGTGCCCGACTTCGCCGCCACGGCCGCCTCCGACCTGAAGGGGGTCCGCGTCGGTATCTGCCGGGAATATCAGGAGGCCGAGGGACTTGATCCGGAGGTGGCCGCGGCCGTGAACCGGGCTGTCCGACAGATCGAATCTCTGGGTGGCCAATGCGTTGAGATTTCCCTGCCGCACACCGCTTACGCCGTGGCGGCATACTATGTTCTGGCTCCGGCCGAAGCCAGCTCCAACCTGGCCCGGTACGATGGTGTCAAGTACGGTTTCCGGGACAGCCAGGCCGACGACCTGTTGTCAATGTACTCCCGGACCAGGTCAGCCGGTTTCGGCAAAGAGGTTAAACGGCGCATAATTATAGGCACCTATTGTCTCTCTTCAGGTTATTATGACGCCTATTATCTCAAAGCCTCCCAGGTGCGCTCCCTGATTGCCGATGATTTTAAGGCGGCCTTTCAAAGTTGCGACCTGATCGCCTCGC
The DNA here is from genome assembly GCA_046483615.1 of Desulfosudaceae bacterium. Taxonomy (GTDB): domain Bacteria; phylum Desulfobacterota; class Desulfobacteria; order Desulfobacterales; family Desulfosudaceae; genus CAYTQK01. Next base: position 4,323 of record JAWOCW010000385.1, on the reverse strand, counting down.
CGGTAGCGCCCGAACCGGCTTTCAGCATCGGTTCCCAGACGAACGACCCGCTCCGGATGTACCTGTCCGATATTTTTACCCTGTCCGCCAACCTGGCCGGCGTGCCGGCCATGTCGCTGCCCTGCGGGTTTTCCTCGACCGGACTGCCCATCGGACTCCAGCTGACCGGCCGCCATTTTGACGAAAGCCGCCTGATTCAAGTCGCCTGGCATCTGGAACAGGCCCTGGGGGTGTCGGCTCAAAAACCAACGCTGTAACCGAAGGAGGAACATCATGACAACCATTATGCCGGAAGGTGAAAACATACGCAAAGCGGTACGGTGGGTTTCCGAAGAACGCCTGGCCGCGCCGGACAAAAATCCCGAGACGATTGCCAATGAGGCTATCCTGAAATTTGATCTGTCTCCTAATGAGGCGGAATACCTGGTCAGATTCGTTACGGCTGAATAACCCTGTTGTTACGGCCCCGGCCATGGTCGCGGACGCGCCCAGGGACTCCGCGGTCCGGATATTTATCATGGCCTTTATTCCGCCACTCCCGAATGGCAATTTGTAATTTGAAAAGCTGCTGAAAGACGTTACAAAATTCTGAAATACTGGAAGAAAACAGTATTTTTCAAAAATCCAGAAAAGGTCCGGGTCAGCAATGTCACGCATCACCATCCTCCCCGAGATACTGTCCAATAAAATCGCGGCCGGCGAGGTGGTGGAACGGCCCGCTTCGGTGGTCAAGGAATTAATCGAAAACGCCATCGACGCCGGCAGTACCAGCATTACCGTGAAAGTGGAACGCGGGGGGAGATCCCTGATTCAGGTGGCTGACAACGGCACCGGCATGACCCGGGACGACGCCCTGCTGTGCCTGGAACGCTACGCCACCAGCAAGCTGGTGGACGAGGCCGACCTCTTTTCCATCAGCACTCTGGGATTCCGGGGAGAAGCCCTGCCCAGTATCGCCTCGGTCTCTGATTTTTCGTTGATAACTCGGCCGGCTTCGGATGAGGCCGGCACCGAGATTATCGTTTCCGGCGGAAAAATCCGGGACGTCCGGGCGGCCGGAGCTCCGGCCGGGACCATGGTTGAAGTCCGGCGGCTCTTTTTCAACACCCCGGCCCGCCGTAAATTTTTAAAAGCGGAAGCCACGGAAATGGGCCACATCGCCGACATAACCGCCGCTTTCGCCCTGTGCCGTCACGATATCCATTTCCAATTGCAGCATAACGGCCAAACGGTTAAAAACTGGCCGCGCGCGGCCGAGCCGTCGGCCAGAATCGCTGACGTCCTCGGCCGGGAAACCGGCCAGGGCCTGCGTCCGGTAAATTTTTCCGACGACCACCTGACCATCAGCGGCTGGATTTCTTCACCCCGGGTAACCCGCCGCACTTCCAAGCGGATCTACCTGTTTGTCAACGGCCGAATCGTCCATGACCGGGGCTTGCGATACGCTCTTTTCGAAGGCTACCGCGGCCGGATCGTCAAAGGCACCTTTCCGGTGGCGGCCCTTTTTCTGAAGGTTCCTTTTGACCGGGTCGACGTCAATGTCCACCCCACCAAGAGCGAGGTTAAATTCGCGGACCAGCGGCGGATATATAATTGTCTCCAACAGGCCGTGGCCGCGGTGTGGTCCGCCCAGACCACCCCGCCCCGGACACCGGCGGGCGACGGACCGCCTGTCCCGGACCGCGACCCGGCGGCAAGGATGCCGGGGGTGGCGGAGCGAATTTCATCCTATCCGGGCCGGCAAACCTCCCTGGAGCTGGACACGGACCCGCCGCCGTGGCAGGAAGCGCCGCCGCGCCCTCCGGCCTCGGAAACCTCCGGCCGAACCGAACCAGGTGAATCAGGCCAGGCACCGGACAATCCCCCCGGGGAAATTCCTTCGCCGGAAGCGCCAAACAACCATTTTTTCTCTGATTTGACGGTGATAGGACAGCTTCACGACTCCTATATCGTGGCCGCAACCGACCAGGACTTGATTTTGATCGATCAGCACGCGGCTCATGAACGCGTCGTGTTTGAACGTTTGAAAAGCCGGGCCCGCCGTCAGAAACCGGCCAGCCAGGGTCTGCTGATACCGGAAACGGTGGAATTGACCTATCAGGAAGCGGCGGCCCTGGAAAGCCTGCTGGAAGAATTCAGCCGGCTGGGCCTGATTATCGAGACCTTTGGCGGCAACACCTTTGTGGTAAAAGCCGTGCCGGACATTCTGGCGGAGGTTGAAGCAGCCCCGCTGGTGGAGGAGCTGGCCGCCAGACTGGCCGAAAGCGGACTGGCCCCGGATTTGGCATCTAAAATCGACGACTGCCTGCATGTCATGGCTTGCCACAGCGCCGTCAGAGCCAACCAGCGCCTGTCCGAACAGGAAACGCGTTCTCTGCTGGCTCGACTGGATGAGTGCGATAACCCCTGGCATTGCCCCCATGGCCGGCCCACCTCCATTAACTGGCCCCGGGGAGAAATTGAACGGTCGTTCAAACGAATCGTCTGAACGCCTCCATACCGCTCTATCCCGGATATTGCGCGAAAGGCCCGGTCCCATGCCCTTTTCATCCATCAAGCTTTACTGGCTGGCCGCCGGCATATTCGCAGTCCTGTTCGCGATTCTGCTTTCTGCCCGGCTGGGAGTCATTACCGGCTGGCCGGGCTTTCCGGAAGCGGACCAGGTTAAGGTTGATCAGTCCCTGCCGGACCGGGAAGCCTGGATGAACATTTTGCGGAACGGAAAAAAAATCGGCTATACTCACTCCACCTTCAGCGGTACCGCTGCCGGCTATGAACTTGAAGAAACCATTTTTTTACGAATTACCACCCTGGGGCTCTCCCACCAGGTACACCTGAAAATATCCGGACAATTGCGGGACGATCTTTCCCTGGCGGCTTTTGAAAGCCGTCTTGATTCCGGCCGGTTCTCTTTTACCGCCGCCGGGATTGTCAGCGACCAGTCTCTGAAGTTGACTACCACCGCGTCCGGCCGCACCGACACCACCACCATTCCCGTGAAAACCCCGATCTATTTGTCGGCCGGCCTGATGCAAATTGTCCGCGACTCCGGACTGAACCCGGGCGAAACCATGAACATGACCATGTTTGACCCGACCAGCCTGTCTTCGGTGCCGGTCCGGGTGGCCGCGGCTGGCCGGGAAACCATAACCATCAGGAACCAATCGCATTCGGCCACCCGCCTGGACATCCATGTCAAGGGCCTGACGCAGACTACCTGGATCAACGAAAAAGGTGAAGTTCTGAAAGAAGAGGGGCTGATGGGTCTGACCCGGGTAAAAACCGACCAGAACCGGGCTCTGGCCGGTCCCCTTGAGGACAGTAACGACATTACCGCCGAGGTATCGGTGCCGGTCGAAGTCAAGCTGCCTGATCCCTCCGCCTTGAAGCGGCTGACCGTCGCCATCAGCGGCATTGAAACCAATCGCCTGGATTTATCCGGCGGGCGTCAGGTCCTGTCTGAAGACAGGCTGACCGTCACCCGGGAATCTCTTGAAAAACCCGCCCCGCCGGAGCTTTCCCGGGAGGAACAGGAACCTTTTCTGGAGTCAGACCTGCTGATCCAGGCGAATGATCCCCGTATCCGGAAGCAGGCCGCCGCCATCACGGCCAAGGCCGATTCCATGGCCCGGAAAGCCGAACTGCTGCTGGACTGGGTTTACCGCAATATCGACAAGCGGCCGGTCATATCCCTGCCCAATGCCTCGGCCACTTTGGCCAATCAGGAAGGAGACTGCAATGAGCACGCCGTTCTGCTGGCCGCCCTGGCCCGGGCAGAGGGACTGCCGGCCCGGGTCGAGACCGGGCTGGTGTATTTGAACGGCCGCTTTCACTATCACGCCTGGAACAGCCTCTATCTGAATGGATGGATCACGGCTGACGCCGCTCTGGGCCAATTTCCGGCGGATGTCACCCACATCAGGCTGACCGGAGGTGATCCTGACAGCGCCTTTGACCTGATTCCGGTCATCGGCCGGCTGAAGTTGCGGGTAATCAACTTTTCGCCCCGTACTCCGGCAAGCATTCCTCCCGCCCCCTGAGAGACTCTTTTTTTTCAAAAATTCCCCCGGAGGTGGCCTCAAAAAGGGGGCCACTTGATCATTTTAATTTTTTTTGCGATAACCAGAAGACCTGAATCAAAAAAGACTGCCGGTCGGAACTGATCTCTCCGGTGTATATCTCCGGTGGATGTCTCTGGTGAATTTCTCTGGTGGACATCTCAGCTGGAGATTTTTTGATACTTTTTTTCTCCGAAAAAGGAGTGTGTGCATGGCGGATGCCGATAAAAAATATCAGGTTCTTTTCTATGGTGAAATCGCGCCC
>JAWOCW010000100.1:0-8696 GCA_046483615.1 Desulfosudaceae bacterium | reverse complement strand
TTGAGAACATAGCCCGGCTTAAGGGACTGGTATGGTTCCGGCAGCTTGCTTTCAGCCAGACGCCGCCCCTGGTCCAGGGCCTGCGGCACCGTCAACCGGACCGGCGCCACCTGGCAACCACAACCGCAACTTATCACAAGCGCTAAAGCCTGCGCCCATACAATCAGATAACGCCAACAGATCGGCATGGTCTTCTCCGGGGTCTTGACTGCCCGCCAACCGCCGGCGGATCAGCTTGTTTTATCTCCAATCTGAAGATAGTATACCGAAATCTTTTCCGAAAAGTCAAAACCGGTTAACCCGCGACAGGTTGAGCCGCGACAGTTGACACAAGCCGCCTGTTTTTTATAAACTGATTTAATCTCAAAATCACCTGGGAAAATTTTTGATGCTCCTGACCCGGCCGGAAAAAAGCTGGATTCTGTATGACGTGGCCAACTCCGCCTTTGTGCTGATTGTGACCACCACCCTCATGCCGATTTTCTTCAAGAGTCATGCCGCCCAGGGCGTTGATCCGGACACGGCCACCTCCTGGTGGGGCTTGACCGTTTCAGCCGCGTCCCTGGCAGTGGCCATATCCGCCCCCTTGATCGGCACCCTGGCCGATTACCGGGGCAACAAAAAAAAGATCATGATCCTGGCCATTGCCACCGGTATGGCGGCCACTCTTTCATTCGGGGCGATCCGGCCCGGCCAGTGGCTGCTCTGCCTGGTGTTATACGGCCTGGCCCGGTTCGGGTTTGCCGCGGCCAACATCTGCTACGACGCCTTTCTGACCGACGTCACCACCGCCGACCGCATGGACCGCGTCTCCGCCCGGGGGTTCGGCTGGGGTTATATCGGCAGCGTGGTGCCGTTTCTGCTGGCCCTGGCCGGCCTGGTGCTGACCCGCCGCCTGTACCAGACCGAGGCTTTTCCGGCGCCGGGGTTCATGCTGGCCTTTTTAATCGCAGCGGCCTGGTGGGGCCTTTTTTCCCTGCCCCTGCTGAAAAACGTGCGGCAGGTGTACTTCGCGCCCCCCGCCGCCCGGCCGGTGCGGGACTCCTTTATCACTCTCTACCGGACCCTTAGCCGCATCCGCCAGTACCGTGACGTGTTTCTGTTTCTGCTGGCCTATTTCTTCTATATCGACGGCGTCTACACCATCATCAGCATGGCCATGGCCTTTGGCCTGGATTTAAATTTAAGCCAGGGCCTTTTAATCGGAGTTATTCTGTTTATCCAGGTGCTGGCCTGGCCTTTTGCCATTCTCTTCGGCAACCTGGCCGAACGCTTTTCGGCCCGGGGAATGATCCTGGCGGGAATCGGGATTTACAGCCTGTTGACCGTGACGGCTTTTTTCCTGCCGGTCATCAATAATTCCGGCCTGCAGGTGGGGCTGTTTTACCTGATGGGCTTTTTGATCGCCCTGGCCCAGGGCGGCATCCAGTCCCTCAGCCGTTCGCTTTTCGGAAAAATGATTCCCCCGCACCGGGCGGCGGAGTTCTTTGGTTTTTATAACATTTTCGGTAAATTCGCCGCCATTCTCGGCCCCGCCCTGATGGGCGCCGCCACCCTGGCGACCGGTTCCTCGCGCTACGGAGTGCTTTCCATCCTGGGCCTGTTTCTGATCGGCGGGATACTGCTGACAAAAGTTAAAATTGCTGATCAGGACCCGGCCTGACCCCCGAAATATTTCCGGTTTTACAGCTTGATTATAAAGCTTGACTTGCCGGCCCGATTCTGTGTTAATGCCTCAACCCTCAACTTTTTATGTGCTGCAACGATCAAGGAGAAACGCGAGATGCGACTTTGCCGAAAGATGACCCTGCTGCTGGGCGGCACCCTGCTGGCCATTACTCTGCTGACCACGGGGGCCTGGAGTGAACCGCTGGCCCCCATGCCGGAAATGACCGAAGAAGGCCGACAAATGCTGCAAAGCCAGGGCAAAACCCTGGCTGACGTGGAAAAAAAGATCCCCTCACGGGCGGAAGTGGGCGTGCCGGTTTATCCGGGAGCCCGGTATGCCACTCATGTCGAACCGGCCAGGGAAGGAATGCTGCCTTCAGTCAGCCTCATCTCCGACGACCCTCCTGACCAGGTCAAAGAGTGGTATGGCCGGAATCTGCCCGGATATGCTCATAATGAGATGTTCGATCTCTTCTACCAGGGACCACCCGGCCAGGACCTGTCCTTCAAGGAGTTAACTTCCACGCCGACCGTTACCGTCACGGAAGAAGACGGAGAATCCCTGGATTTAATGTTCAGCCGGGTTCCCCACGTGAAAACCCGCGTCATTATCAGCTACCGCCCGAAATAAGCGAAAACCGGCCCAGGCCGGGAGCTCTCCCGGCCCGGATCAGACGGGCTTGCCCAGGGCGGCCCGGGCGGCCGTAACATACTTGCCCACCTTGCTTTTCTTGTTCTTCATGATGGTCTCGTACAGGTCTTCGGTGGTAACCGGCGGCACTGTGTCCATTTCTTTCCGGGCCAGTTGGATGGCCCCGGGTTTACAGGTGGTAACGCACAGGCCGCAGCCGACGCATTTGGATACCTCCAGCACGGCTTTTTTGTCGACCAGGGACAGGGCGCCCATCTGACAACGCTTGATACATTTGCCGCAGCCGTTGCAGGTATCCGTATCCAGAACGGCGTAAAAATTACTGGCCGCGAAATCCGCCGGCCGCGGCATGATGCGCATCATTTCCAGAACACCGCAGCAGCAGGCGCAGCAGGCACAGACGAACTGGGGCTGTTGCTCATTGGAAGGCTGCAAGACCAGCCCGTCCTTTTCGGACTGATCCAGGATGGCCAGGGCCTCTTCTTTGGTAATGGATCGTCCCCAGCCGTAACGCGAATAAGTGTCGTGAAAATCGCGGAAGCCCAGACAGACCTCGCGCCGGTCAGTGGCCTGGCAGGGCTCGCCCAGGGTGTCCCTGGCCTTGCGGCAGACGCACTCGGCCACCCCGATGCGTTTCTCCGTTTTTTCGATAATGTCCCGGATCTCGTCGTAAGTGGCGATATTGTGCTCCGGGGTGACGCTTTTTTCCACGGGAATGACCCGCATCTGGGGAACCGCCGTGGTCAGATACTCAATGCCGAACTTTTTGGTAACATACTCCCGGGTATCCAGGTAATAGCCGGCTGTCATACGCGACAGCTGCATCTCGTACATGCCGATCACAAACGGCACCAGGGCGTAATGGGTGACACCCTCGATCTCTTTGGCAAAAACAGCTCCTTTTTGCGCCATGGACTCCAGCAGCTGCTCCAGCTGTTCCATGGTCAATCCGGTCGCCCGGGCCTGGTTGAAAATCGCTGCCGCTGATTGGAAACGATAATCCATGAATAAGGCCGCTTCGGCTTCCTCGACCGTGAACATGGCCTTGAGCAGCCGCCGTTCCACCCCCGAGAAAGTCCCTGGAAAACCCACCGGCATTTTGTCCAGGTGTCGCCGCAGCTTTTTATAAGGTTTGTCCCACTTTCGCAATTCGATCAGTTTGTCTTTTATGGCCAGTGCCGCCTGCTTCATGTTCTCCTCCTGTTTTTAAACTCGCGTCACACGTTTTAATTTGATAAACGATCAGCCGGTGGCTGCCCCCTTCTTGAGCCGGCGACAGCCCTTGCTACTGGTCAAGATTAAACAGCTTTTTAACGGTATCCAGGTAAGAGTGCTTGTTTTTCCGGTCCAGCCGCTGTTTGAGGAAAAGGGTCGGATCATGAGTGATTTTATTGACGATGGCCTCAGCCATGCGTCGCATGGCCGCCCGGTCGCTTTCCGGCAGGTGGTCCAGGGTGTGCAGGGTCTTGTCGACCTCGGCTTCCGCGATCAAGGTTAATTTCTCCCGCAGGGCCACCACCGTCGGTACCACCTCCAGGCTGTCATACCAGGTTCGGAAACGGATAACAGCCTCGTCCACCAGGCGGCCCGCCTTGACGGCCTCCTGCTTCCGCTGGGCCAGGTTATCATCCACCACCCCTTTGAGTTCATCGATGTCGTAGACGTAGGCGTTATCAAGCCGGTTAATGTCCGGATCAATGTCCCGGGGAACGGCAATATCAATAAAGAAGACCGGACGGTTCCGCCGGGCCCGCATTACTTTTTTGACCTGGTCGGCCCGGATGACCAGGTCCGGGGCCCCGGTGGAACTGACCACGATATCCACCGTGGTCAAGACCTGGCCGATTTCTTCCAGGTCAACCGCCTGGCCGTCAAACGTCCGCGCCAGCCTGACGGCCCGTTCAAAGGTCCGGTTGGCCACGAACACCTGGCCGGCATCATGGTTGATCAGATGGGTCACGGCCAGTTCGGCCATTTCGCCCGCCCCCACCAGCAGGACCTGCCTTCCCTCCAGGGAACCGAAAATCTTCCGCCCCAGTTCGATGGCGGCATAACTGATGGAGACGGCGCTGTCCCCGATGCCGGTTTCGTGCCGGACGCGCTTGGCCACGGAAAAAGTTCTGTGGATCAGACGGTTTAAAATCACGCCGGTGGTTTTTTCTATTACCGCCAGCCGATAGGCCTCCTTGACCTGGCCGAATATCTGGGGTTCGCCCACTACCAGGGAATCCAGCCCGGAAGCCACCCGAAAGATATGACGTACCGCTTCATCTCCCTCATATTGATACAGCACCGGCTGAAGCTGCTCCCGGTCAAGCTGCCTGTCCCGGCACAAAAAATCCAGGGCCGCCTCGGCCGCGGCCGGACCGTCAGCAGCCACCATCAATATTTCCACCCGGTTGCAGGTGGAAAAAAGCAGAACTTCATTGACTGCCGCGGCGGTCAATAGGGTTCTCAGGGCGGCGGGGATGTCATCGGCGGCAAAGGCCAGCTTTTCGCGCAGAGAGACCGGGGCGGTTTCATGGTTAACGCCCAGCAGTATTATCCGTTCCCGACCGTCCGTTTTATCAGCTCTATCCGTTTCCATATATCCGAAACTTACCTGTTAATAAACTTTGAAATCAGTTAAACCCGGGTAAACACCCCATGATGGCCTTCCAGCAGAAAATTGACACCCAGAAAGGTAAACAACAACACGGCAAATCCCAGGATGGCCATGATGGCGGCCCGCCGACCCTGCCAGCCCACGGCCAGGCGCTGATGCAGCAGGGCGGCATAGACCAGCCAGGTCACGCCCGACCAGACCTCCTTGGGGTCCCAGGCCCAGAACCTGCCCCAGGTCAGGCCGGCGTATACAATTCCGGTGACCAGCCCCACCGTCAGCATGGTAAAGCCGGCCACCAGGCAGGCGTAACCGGCATTGTCCAGCAGCTGCAAGGGCGGTAACCGGCGGTAGAAAAAGCCGTGCTTCTTCTGCTTGATGGCCCGTTCCTGGATCAGGTAAAAACCGCCGAGGCCGGCCGCCATGGCCAGGGCGGCAAAACCGATGAAAACCGTCACGATATGCGCCACCAGCCAGCCGTTATTGGCCAGGCGCTTTAAGCCGGGAATCTGTTCGTTGGCGGTTTCCGGCAGCAGGATGGCTGCCAGAAACACGAGCAGCACCAGCGGCGCCACGTAAATGCCGAAAAAATTCAGGCGCAGACGGTGATGCAGCAGCAGAAAAGCGCAGCCCAGGGCCCAGCTGACCACGAACAGGGTCTGGGCCAGGTTGAACACCGGCAAATGGCCGCGGGCGGTGATGTTAATCCCCAGCAGGACCGTGTGGACGAAGATCCCGGCCAGCAGCAGGTAATAACCGGCCCGGTAAAAACGGTTCCCCTGGACCGCCAGAAAGACGAAATAGGCGACCACACTGCAAAGATAGAAGAACACCGTCGTTGCCGTCAGCGTTACCGGAGTCATCATCATTCACCTCTCTGACTGTCATCATCTGTTTCCAGACGGCTCAGGGCAAACTCTTCCCCGAGGGTGTCTTGCAGCAGCCGGTTTATGGCCGCCTGATCATCGTTCCGGATCATGTCCAGCAAACCCTGCCGGATCAATTCCTCGAATAAGGACTTGTGCGCCTCGGGCTGATGCTCCTCGGCCAGGAGCCGGGCGCGGATACGCCCCATCAGATCGAGGAAAACGGCATACTCCGCCCCGAACTGTTCTTCCAGTTTCCGTTTCAAATGCTTGGCAAAGGCGGGGCTCTTGCCGGTGGTGGACACGGACAATTGCAGGTCGCCCCGCCGCACCACGGCCGGCAGGATAAAATTGCAGGCCTGGGGGACATCGGCGATATTGCAGAGAATATTTTCCGAGGCCGCGTCCCGGCTGATCCTCTCGTTAACGGCCATGTCGCTGGTGGCGCCTATGACCAGAAAAACATCCTTGACATCAGCGGTCTGGTAAACTCTCTCTTTCCAGACAATCCGGCCGGTTTCAGCCAGGCGCGCCAGGCCCTCCGTTACTTCCGGCGAAACCACCGTTACCCGCCCCCCGCACTCCAGCAGGGTTTGTACCTTGCGAAGACCCACTTCGCCTCCGCCCACCACCAGACAATCTTTTTCCCTGATATCAAGACATATCGGATAATATTGCATAGCCTCAATCCTGTTGTAAAAACCCTTAACCCGGATATTTCCGGGCCGCCTCCACGGGAAGCAGCCTTCATCATACCGGAATCACAAGTCAAAACTCATCAGATCCTGGGCCACCAGCACCGGCCCGCTGAAGCTGGCGGCGGCCTGCTGTCGCGGATCGACTTCCAGGCAGGCCGGATAAAGGTGAGTCAGAACCAGTTTTCGCGCCGCCGCGGCCGCGGCCATTTTTCCGGCCAGCGCCGGGGTCAGATGGCCGGCCTGCTTAAGGTGATCGGGAAAGGCGGCTTCACAGATAAATAAGTCCGCTTCCCGGGCCAGCCGGACCAGGTTGTCATCATAATCCGTGTCCCCGGAATAAACCACGGAACGGTTGCCGCTTTCCAGACGAAAGGCAATGCTTTCCGGCCGATGGGTGACCGGCCGGGTGGTCACCGCGAAACTCCCAAAATCACAGCTATCCTGGTCGTCCGTATCAAATTCCTGAATTTGCAGCAAATCATCTTCCAATTCGATCCACTGTCCATAAACGGAACGAAAGGCCGCGTAAAAGGCGGCCCAGCCCTTGCCGCCGGCCAGGACCAGGGGCTGATTCCGGCCCGGAGAAAAGCCATAGCGGTTGGCAAACAAAAAAGAAGCCATTTCGCCGGTATGATCAGGATGAAAATGACTGAAAAACAAATGGGTGACATCGCACACCCGCACCCCGGCCTCCAGCAGCCGGCGCATGGTACCGGGCCCGCAATCCAGCACTATCCGGGCCGGTCCTGTTTCCAGCAGCACCGCGCAGGAGCTGCGGGACAAGGACGGCACGCAGGTGCCTGAACCCAGGATGGTCACCCGCAAGGGGCTGGTCCGAACGGTCATCTTTTCTCCCTGCTATTTTTTCCTGCTGTCATGGCTTCCTCCACCGCCGGTAGTACCAGCGGCCGTGGCGGTTCTGGTACCACCAGGCCAGCCTGATCTGAACGGGCAGATCCGGAATCCAGAACCTTTCCGGAATGGCCTCGGCCGGTTCAACCCGGCCGAGGGTAATGTCCGCCGTGATAATCCCGGCGCCCTCGGACCGGGACATCCGGGCCAGAACCGTCCCCCGACCGTCCACGATCTGGGTTTCCCCGAGATATTCCGACTCATAAGGAAAGCCGGGCAGCAGTGGGGTCCGGCACTTGAAGGCGCCGGCATGGGCGGCGTGCACCACCGGACAGCCCACCATCCGGGCGAACCGGGCCGGGGTCTGCCGCATGATGGTCTTGTTTCGATCGCTGACCCGCCGGGTAAAGCCGGGCAATGGTTTTTTCGGCAGCGACCACCAGCAGGAGCCGCCGACCACGACCTCCACCCGGTTGACCAGCCGGGCGGCCGTGCGGGCGCGGACAAATTCCCAGCACAGGGCCGCCCCCACCTGGCCGAGGGGCGTGTCCAGCACCCCGTCATCCGCTCCGCCCCGGTAATAACAATTTTCCCACATGGTCGGCTGATCCTTGTTATGGGTAAAAACCCGGCCGTCGGGAAACACCAGCGCGAAAGTGTTGTAATTGTCCGGACCATCGGAGGTAATAAAAGACCCCCCGATGATGCCGTCATGTATACCGGCCAGTTCCCGGAGCAGGGCCAGCGGCTCCCCCTCAAAGGGACGGGCCGCCTGCCTCATGCCGGGGTCAAACCCCATGGCGGAGGTGAAAAACTCCGGCAGAATAACCAGTTCCGCTCCCCGGTCAAAGGCCTGGCCGGCCAGGCGCCGGGCCTCGGCCAGGTTTCCGGCGACATCGCCCAGGGTGGCGGTCATCTGGATGGCGGCTGCTTTCATGATAAAGTCCCGATCAAGTCTTGTCCTTCAGCCCGAATATTCAGGCCGCCCGAATATTCAGGCCGAATGATCCATGAATCTTTTGATATAAAATTGCCTTCAGGTCGTTTTCCGTGTTTCAATCTATTAAGACCGCCCTGAAAATGCAAGAGATTACCAGCCCGGTTTGTTAATCAGGGCGACCGGCCGCGGAAACCCTCATTACGGCATAGTCATGCTTGCGGAAGTGATCATATTGTCTTATAGTTGGTGACCAGATTAAATATTTTTACGAAGCCGTCAATATTCATATAACCGAAGCAGTCTTCCGGAAAAAATTAGAGCAGGGCAGAAAATTATGAATTTCCCCACCCCGCCACCGACTGGAACTCGGGGTCCAAAAGCGCGCGGGAAATAGACAAAACGACTGGATATGGATCGG
>JAWOCW010000099.1:0-9328 GCA_046483615.1 Desulfosudaceae bacterium | reverse complement strand
CCCAGGGAGCGGTGATAGGAGTCGACCACGGCGCGGATCTGCTCCCAAAGGTTATCCAGGGCGGTCCGGCGCGCGGCAAAAACGGCAAAGACCACCGGAAAGCCGGTCTTCCGCAGCCACAAATCGCCCAGGTCATACATGTAGGGCAGGGGCTGGGCAGCCTTGACCATGGCGTCGTTGCCGATGAGCAGGGCGGCCTCCAGGCCGCTCAGGTCCGGCCGGGGCGGGGTGGTGACATAGACCGGTTCAGCATTGTAATAGCGCTTCAGCAGAATTTTCAGCAGCACCGCCGAGGTGTGGGAGGCATTGGTCACGCCGACTTTTTTGCCGTCCAGGTCCTCCATGGGACAGTTGGACGCCAGGGTGACCGAGCCGATATAGCCCACCGAACTGAGGCAGAAATCCGGCAGAACCACGATATCGTCCTGGATATCGGCGCAGGTGGCCGCGGAAACAGGGCTCATGTCGGTCCGGCCGGCGGTCAGCATGGCGTTAAGCCGGCCGGGATAATCCGGAAAAATTTCAACCCCCGGCAGCGGCTGTTTCTCAAACATGTGGTAATAAAAGGGGTAGCAGTTTAAAAAATTTATGTAACCAAGGTTCATGGTTTCGTTCCGTCTGGCGTTATTTTACAGATAACCGGCCGTGGCCCGCCGGGGGGTCAAGCCGGCGTTTTCGATCAGCCGCCGCAGAAACGGTTCCGAACCGTGGTCGGCGGTGGTGGCGCCGGCGGCATGGACCACTTTTTCATCGTTATAGGTGGCGCCGATGTCGTCCACCCCGAAGTGCAGCATAACCTGGGCCATCTTTTCGCCCAGGTACATCCAGAGCCCTTTGAGGTGGGGAATATTATGCAGCACGATCCGGGAAGCGGCATAGAGGCGGACCTCATCAAAGCCGGTACCGTTTGTTTTTTCTTTGACGCGGGTGTTGGCTCCGTGGAATCGCAGGGGCACAAAGGTTTTAAATCCCCCGGTTTCATCCTGGAGTTGCCGCAGCGCCAAGAGATGATCGATAATGTCCGCGGCCGATTCCAGGTGGTTATAGAGCATGGTGGCGTTGGTCTTGAGTCCGGCCTGGTGGGCGACCCGCATGACTTCCAGCCAGCGTTGCCCGGAAATTTTGCGGGGCGCGATTTGTCGGCGGACCTCCGGCGCGAAAATTTCGGCGCCTCCGCCGGGCAGGGCGTTGACCCCGGCCGCGATAAAACGGTCAAACACTTCGCTCAGGGGCAGGCCGGACAATTTGGCAAGATAATCGTATTCAGTGGCGGTAAAGGCGACCAGGTAAAGATCGGCGCTGACCCGCCTGGCGCGCCGGATCATCTTTTCAAAATATTCCAGGGGCAGGTCCGGGTGGAGGCCGCCCACGATGTGAATTTCGTCGATGCCGGCGGCCACGGCTTCTTCCACCCGCCTTTCGATTTCGTCCAGGGAGAGGAGGTAAGCGCCGGGATCGCCGGCGTCGCGGGAATAGGCGCACAAGGGACAGCGCAGCCGGCAGATATTGGTGTAGTTCAGGTTCAGGTTGACGCCGTAATAAGTGGTCCGGCCGTGCCGGTTAAAACGGATGTGGCGGGCGATGGTTCCCAGGTCCAGGATATCGGGCGTGGCCATCAGGACGGCGGCGTCGTCCCGGTCGACCGGAATGTGGTGGTCCACCTTGTCGGCAATCTCGCGCAGCCGGGGATTGGTAATAGTGTCTGTCAGGGCCGGCATCAGCTTTTCTTGTCGGAATCGGTTCCCCAGGCGGGGAAGAGGTTATGGGGTTTGCCCAGCAGGGTCAGAATTTTGCCCACGATAAAATCGACCACGTCCTCGATGGTGCGCGGCCGGGTATAAAAGCCGGGCACCGGCGGCAGAATGTCAATTCCGGCCCGGGCGGCCCGGAAGATATTTTCGGCCTGAATCCGGTTGAGCGGCGTTTCCCGGGGTACTACCAGGCATTGCCGCTTTTCCTTGAGGGCCACGTCGCAGGCCCGGACAATCAGCGAGTCGGCGTAACCATGCACGATGGCGGCCAGGGTCTTCATGGAGCAGGGCGCCACGACCACCGCGGCAAGGTCGCTGCTGCCGCTGGCCGCCGGAGCGAAAAAGTCGGTGTTGTCATATTCGGTCAGGCGGGTCAGGTCACAATTGTTATTCCGCCCGGCCAGCAGGCCGGCCAGGCCGTTATAGGCGGCCTCATCCTCCAGAATTTCATATTCAATAATCCGCCGGGCCGGGGTGGAAACCACCGCGGCCACTGTCTCGCCCGCCTCCAGCAGTTCTTCGATCAGCCTGATGCCGATGACGGGGCCGCTGGCTCCGGAGATGGCTACCATAATCATGGGTTTTTGCTCCTATCCTATCCAGACGTCAAACAGCGCTCCGGCAAACAGCACCGGCGCGATCAGGGCGTTGATCTTAAAAATCCGGGCAGTGGCCGCGGCGCCATGGTTCCGCCGGGCCAGGATCTGCTGGTACAAAAAAACAGCGCCGATAATCAGCAGCGCTATCCAGTACGGTCCGTTTTTATGGGTTACCTGGCCGGCCAGTACCAGGGCGGCCAGGGCAATGAGGTAGCAGGCCCCGGAAATCCGCAGCGAGGTCGCCCGGCCCAGGGCGACCGGCAGAGAATGCAGGTTTTCGGCGGTGTCAAAATCCACGTCCTGAAAGGCGTAGAGGATGTCCAGGCCGGCGATCCAGGCCATGATGACGATGCCCAGGATCACCGCCACCCCGTCAAGGCGGCCGGTGACGGCGAGGTAGCCGCCGATGGGCGCGGCCGCTTCAATCAGGCCGAGGTAGAAATGGGACGAGGCCGTGAACCGTTTTAAAAAAGAGTAAGTAAACAGGAGAAATATGCCCGCGAAGGAGAGGTAAAAACAGAGGCGGTTGAGCAGGAAGGCCGCCAGGATAAACACCACTGAGGAGATGATGGCCGTCAGCCAGACCGACCCGGCGCTGACTTCACCCCGGGGCAGGGCCCGTTCCCTGGTGCGGGGATTGCGGGCGTCGATTTCCGCGTCAATGACCCGGTTAAAAGACATGCCGGCGGTGCGGGCGGCGGCCAGGGCCACCATCACCAGGAGCCAGGTCGTGATGGTGCCGCCTCCGGCAAACAACACCCCTACCAGGGCAAAGGGCAGGGCGAACAGGGTCTGCTCGATCATGATCAGTTCGGCAAACCGTTTAAAATCCATAGTCTGCCCACCTTCGGGTTACTTTTTCCCGGATTTCGTCGGACATGGTGATCTCTTCCGGCCAGGGCCGGCCCATGCCTTCTGCCGTGGTTTTGCGGGTGGCGTCGACGCCCATTTTACCGCCGAAATCGGCATAAGGGGCGGAGTGGTCCAGGGCGTCCAGGGGACCTTCGGAAAGCAACAGGTCCCGCCGGGGATCGACGTTGTTGAGCAGTTTCCAGACCACGGTGGAGGAGTCGCGCAGGTCCACGTCACTGTCAAACACGGCGATAAACTTGGTGGAAGCCATCTGGCCCAGGCCCCACAGGGCGTTGATGACCTTTTTGGCCTGGCCGGGATGTTTTTTGTCGATGGAGACCAGGGCGCAGTTGTGAAAGACGCCTTCCATGGGCAGTTCCATGTCCACCATTTCCGGAACCAGCATTTTGATCAGGGGCAGGAAGATGCGCTCGGTGGCCTTGGCCATGTAACAGTCTTCCATGGGGGGCTTGCCCACCACCGTGGCCGGATAGATGGCGTCCCGGCGGCAGGTGACGCAGGTGACGTGAAAAACGGGATAGGTGTCGGCCGGCGAGTAAAAACCGGTGTGGTCGCCAAAGGGACCTTCAATCCTGGTGTCATCCGGGTCGACGTAGCCCTCGATGATAAAGTCCGATTCCGCCGGCACCTCCAGATCGACCGTTTTGCCCTGGACCGTTTCCACCGGGCTGTGGTTGAGAAAGCCCGCCAAAAGCAGTTCATCCACGTCCGGCGGCAGGGGGGCGGTGGCGGCGTATGTCACCGCCGGGGAGCCGCCCAGGGCCACGGCCACCTCCATGCGCTGGTTCAGCCGACAATATTTTTCATAATGCCGGGTACCGTCCTTGTTGTATTGCCAGTGCATGCCGGTGGCGGCCCGGTCGTATTTGTGCATCCGGTACATGCCCATGTTGCGGGCGCCGGTTTCCGGATCCCTGGTGATGACCAGGGGCAGGGTGATAAAAGGGCCGCCGTCGTGAGGCCAGCAGGTCAGGATGGGCAATAGGTCCAGCAGGCCGCTGTCGGCATCGTGGACCACTTCCTGGCAGGGGGCGGAGCGTACCTTTTTGGGGAAAAAAGCGGCCACTTCCTTTAAGGTAAAGAGAGTCCGCAGCTTGTCGCGAAAACCGGCCGGGGGCCGGGTCTTGAGGTAGCCGTCTATGCGGGCGGCGATATCGTCAAAGGATTGACAATTGAGGGCCATCCGCATGCGCCGGTAGCTGCCAAAGGCGTTGATCAACACCGGGTAGTCGGAATCCCGGACGTTTTCAAACAGCAGGGCCGGTCCGCCGGCTTTGGATACCCGGTCCGTGATCTCCGTGATTTCCAGAACCGGATCAACCGGGGCTGTAATCCGTTTGAGTTCGCCGGCGGCTTCCAGTTCGGCCACCATCGCCCGCATGTTTTTTATCATGATAGTTACCGGTCCCTGTTCTTATTATATTGATAACATTACAAAAAAATATAATATTATAGAATTAATCAAATCTCATGTCAAGGGCAATAACCGGCCATAACCCTTTGCGGGCGAACGGGACGCGGGCCCGCTGACGAGCGCTGATTACCCGGCCCGGCCGAGGCGTGACCCGTGGCCGGGGCTATGGGCTATACCTTGACAATTTCGCGTACTTGTACTATGGATCACTATTGTTCGGGATGGAAGGTTTCAAATTTTTTACCCTTTTTACCCGGACAAATTGCTATAGTTTTTTATAAAATAATAACGTTTTCGGGAAGCAGGAGGGAAAATGAACAAGATCGGCATAATCGGCGGCTCCGGGCTGGATGATCCGGATCTTTTAAAAGACGCTCACCAGGAAAAGGTCATAACTCCCTACGGAGAGCCGACGTCACCGCTGATGTGCGGCCGGGTGGACGGGGTGGAGGTGATGATCCTCGCCCGGCACGGCCGCAAGCACGAGCACTCCCCCACGGAAGTGAATTACCGGGCCAATATTCACGCCTTAAAAGAGATGGGGGCCACCCATATCCTGGCCACCACCGCCTGCGGCAGTCTGAAAGAAGAGATTGACCGGGGGCATTTTGTGATTCTGGATCAATTCATCGATTTCACGCGCAAGCGGGACAATACTTTTTTTGACTCTTTTGACGGCCTGGACATGAGCGCTCATACGCCCATGGCCGATCCCTTTGATGAAGGTCTGCGTCGGATATTGCTGCAATGCGCCGAAGAAATGGCCCTGGACTGTCATCCCCGGGGAACGGTAGTCACCATTGAGGGGCCGCGCTTTTCCACCCGGGCCGAATCCCGCATGTTCCAGGCCTGGGGCGCCGACGTCATCAATATGTCCATCTCCACCGAAGCCATCCTGGCCCGGGAAGTTGAAATTCCCTACGCGGCGGTGGCCATGTCCACGGATTATGACTGCTGGAAGGAAGACGAAGAAGTAGTCACCTGGAAGGAAATCATGGAGGTGTTTAATAATAATGCCGCCAAGGTCAAGCAACTGCTGCTGACCGCGGTGACCAGGATTTGATGGCCGCGTTAAACGATTAGACTTTTATAACCGGAGCAATAACATTTATCGGGAGGAAAATATGGATTTAAAAGCCTGCATCAGGACGGTGCCCAACTGGCCGGCGGAGGGGGTGATGTTTCGGGATATTACCACCTTGCTCCAGGATCCGTCCATGTTCAAGCAAGCTATTGATCTGTTTTATGAGCGATATCGCTGGATGGAAATCGACAAGGTCGTGGGCATTGACGCCCGGGGGCTGATTTTCGGGGCGCCCCTGGCCTACCTGCTGGGCGTGGGTTTCGTGCCGGTCAGGAAAAAAGGTAAATTGCCGTATGACACGGTATCCCAGACCTATGCCCTGGAATACGGTGAAGATCAGGTGGAAGTTCATAAAGACGCCATCAGGCCGGGTGAAAAAATACTTATCGTGGACGATCTTATCGCCACCGGTGGAACCATTGAAGCCTCCATTAAACTGGTGGAACAGCTGGGGGGGATAGTCATGGAATGCGCCTTTGTGGTGGACCTGCCGGACTTGAAAGGCAAGGACAAGATCAAGGAATACAGGATTTTTTCCCTTTGTGAATTTGAAGGAGAGTAGGTGGTCGGTCGGATCTTTCTGGCTGTTGTTCTGATAGTGCTGGCGGAGGGAGCCGTCACCGGTGCCTGGTCGCAAAAGGTTGTCGAAGAAAAGGCCTCGGCGCCGGGTCCGCTCCAGGCGTCTCCGGACAGGATAGCCTTTGAATTGGACTGGGATTTTTATTACACCTCGGCCGGGCTTATTTTAAGTCTGACGGATAAGCCGATTCCGCACTCAGACGAGACCAGCGAGTTTGAAATATATCGGAGCATGCTGACAACGTCGCCTCTGCCGCGTTACCTGCTGCTGGAGGCCAGCGTTTACCCCATGCCCTGCCTGGGCGGGTTTATCAAGAGCAACTCCTCCGGGTTTTACGATGACGCGGAAGCCGTGGACGGCCTGAATCTGGTCAAAGTCATTACGGCGGGATTCAACGAGCCTTACGCTTTGTCCGTGTTCGCCGGCAATGTCGTCTCTTTTCAGTCCGAAGGAGCCCGGAGCGGAACCTGGAATAACAGTTACCTGGGATATTTGTTCAGTTTTGGTGATTATCATATCAAGGACAACGACTTTATTTATGATAAGTGGTATGAACTGGAGTGGAAGCTCAAGGGAGACCTGTCCTATCGCCATCGGGAGATGTCCTGGAGCTTCCGGGCCGGTGCCAAGATTCACGATCATCCGGAAATCAACGATTCGGTCTACCTGTCCCTGCGGCGAAGCCGGGTGGATTATGCCAACCCGGCAGATTCCGTTTGGCAGAACAGCGGGTTTGAATATACCTTTCACGCCGACTCCGAGACCCTGCGACCCATCAGTCATTTTTTTTCGGTGGACAAGAAATGGCCGCTGCCGGGGCGGCGGATGGTGTTATCCATTGCCGTGGGGTTCGTCTGGGAGGCCAACCGCAAATACCTGGGGGCACTCTCCCGGGAAAAGGGGGATGACTTTCAGATTTTCATCAGGCCCAACCTTACTTTCTAACCCGAATATTTCATGAATTTTTTCGACCATAGTTGGTTAATGCATAAACTTCAAACAGTTATTAATAATTTCAGGATCTTTTTCAAAATACAAATTGTACCTGGATGTTTATGAACTTTTCACCATTTAAATGTCGAAAAAATACACCCTTCGGGCGAGTCGCCTTGAGCCCGAGCCCCTGGCTCCATCTGCTTTGTTGCAGGACACTCGCAGTAGATTTACTACAACTTCGTGTCCTGCGCCTTGCAGCTGCGCTCAAATCAACTCGTGAAATATCCGGGCTGAGACGCCCCGAATAATTTGAGGAGATCAGAAAAGAAAACGCTTATGGAAGACTACACTGTTACCGAATTGCGGCTTGACGACTCCTTCCGGTTCGCCTGTAATCCGGAGGTGCCCTGTTTCAACCAGTGCTGTGGCGACCTGGTTCAGTTTCTGACGCCCTATGATATTCTGCGGCTGAAGCAAAATCTGAATCTGACCTCGTCGGAATTTCTGGCCCGCTACACCCGCCGCCACATGGGCGGCGAGACCGGCCTGATCGTGGTCTCTCTTAAAAACAGCCCGGACACGGGTAACGCCTGTCCCTTTGTTTCCCCGGAAGGGTGCCGGGTTTATCATGATCGACCCTCCTCCTGCCGTTCCTACCCCCTGGCCCGGGTTGCTGCCCGGTCCCGGGACACCGGCGCCATAGCAGAGAAGTATCTGCTGATGAAGGAGCCTCATTGCCACGGGTTTGAACAGGATCAGCGGCAGACTGTCCGGCAGTGGGTGGAAGAGCAGGGCCTGCTGCCGTATAACGCCATGAACGACCGCCTGATGGAGATTATCAGTGCCAAGAACCGGCTGGCTCCGGGGGAGCCCCTTGATCTGGCCTCCGGCAATATTTTTTATACCGGCTGCTATGACCTGGATCGTTTCACGGAGGAAATCGTCCGGCAGGGCAGGCTGGCCGAGGCCGGCCTGGATGACGGGGCCGCGGCAGCGGCCGGGGATGATGAAGAAAAGATGCTGGAGCTGGCCCTGACCTGGGTTTATCGTATGCTCTTTGTTGATGTTTTTTGAGATGATGGTCTGAAATAAAAGGGAATGGCATGATTCTGGAAGGAAAAGTCGCCCTGGTGCTGGGGGCGGTCAAGGGCATCGGCCGGGAAATCGGGCTGGCCCTGGCCGGCTGGGGAGTCCGGCCGGCCCTGACCTGGTATGACTGGCCGGAGAGCCTGTCTGACATGGAGGAGGCTTTTGCCGCTACCGGTGTTGAGCATCTTATCATCAAGGTCGACCTGACTGATGATGAAGCGGTCACGGCGGCGGTGGCCCGGGTAATGGAACGGTTCGGACGGCTGGATATTCTCATCAACAACATCGAGCGCGGCGGCTGGCCGGTGGTGCACGGCGCCTATACCCCGGCGCAGTGGGACCTGGAAATGGCCACCACCCTGCGGGCCAAGCAATGGGTCTTCCAGGCGGCGCTGCCTCATCTAAAAAAATCCGGGGACGGGGTGGTGATCAATTTTTCTTCCATTGCCGGGATAGTGGGCCGGTCCGGCCCGGCCGGCCTGGTCTTTAACGACGGTTATGCCGCCGCCAGCCGCGCTGTCTCTTCGCTGACGGAAACCTGGGCCCGGCTGGGCGCGCCCGAAGTACGGGTCAATGACATCATGCTGGGCATGATGGAGACGCGGCACGCTGAGGGCACCCGCGGCTGGGGCCTGTTGACGGAAGCCGAGCGGCAGGCCATCCGGGATCATACCCTGCTGCGGCGCACCGGCAGTACGGATGACGTGGTCAAGGCGGTCATGTTTATCATCCGGCAGGCGCCGTTCATGACCGGCAGCGTGCTGCGACTGGACGGTGGCTATGTGCTGGGCGGGGACACCGTGCCGCCACTGCCGGAAGGCGTGGAGTGAAGGTGGCGCCGGCCGCCTGTCTTTTTGACGAGGCAACCGGCCCGGTAATCTTATGCCGTTTTAAACCAAGCCTTACGGAGGCCGGAGACTGATTATATGCGAGATCGCTCCAGCGGCGCTTTTTATTATGGCTGGTACATCGTGGCCCTGGCTTTTGTGGCCAATTTCCTCT
>JAWOCW010000078.1:0-7049 GCA_046483615.1 Desulfosudaceae bacterium | reverse complement strand
GTAGGTCAAAACAAATAACAACGATAAATTAAAAAAAAATCAATGGAATTATATGAAGCTGACACAGGCACAGCAGGACGCGGTCGCTCACCAGGGAGGCCCGGCCCTGGTCACGGCCGGGGCCGGTTCCGGCAAAACCCGGACTTTGACCGCCAAGATCGCTCACCTGATCGATCAGGGTTGCCGGCCGGAGCGAATTCTGGCCATTACCTTTACCAATAAGGCCGCCGATGAAATGAAACACCGGCTGGTCACTTTGACCGGCCTGTCCGAAGACCGGTTTCCCTGGGTGCGGACTTATCACAGCGCCTGTTTCCGCATTCTGAGCATCTACGGTTACCTGCTGGGTTATGAAACGCCGCTCCAGATTTACGACACCTATCATCAGCGGGAAACGCTCAAGGCGGTGCTCCGGGACATGAACCTGGACAAGAAAATTCTGCCGGCGGTCATGGCGGAAATTTCCCGGGCCAAGAACTCCGGTGACCCGGTGGCTTATTTTGACGCCAAGCCTTATGTTTCCTACGCCCGCATGGCCGACCTGTTTCCTCTGTACGAAAACGCCCTGAAACAGAAGAACGCCGTTGATTTTGACAATATTCTGCTGCTGGTTCGCGATATTCTGCGCCGCTACGAGGACGTCCGCCGCAAATACCAGGAGCGTTTCGATTTCATCCTGGTGGATGAGTACCAGGACACCAACAATATCCAGGAGGAATTGACCGGTCTGCTCTGCCGGGGAGACAATCTTTTCTGCGTCGGGGATGACTGGCAGGCCATTTATTCCTTTCGCGGCAGCAATATCAATCATTTTCTATCCTTTGAGCGCCGCTACGCCAACGCCCGGGTCTTCCGGCTGGAGCAGAATTTTCGCTCGGCCGACGAGATCGTCCGCCTGGCCAATTACCTGATCGACTACAACGACGGCAAAATGGAAAAAGAGTGCTTTTCGGATCGTCAGGGCGGGGTAGTCGAGATTCACGAGTTTGACGACGAGGTGGAGGAAGCCGGCTGGGTGGCGGACAAGATCCACGCTCTGCACGACGCCGGCGTGCCTTACCAATCCATGGCCGTGCTCTACCGGACCAAATTCACCTCCCTGTTTTTTGAACACCGTCTGCGGGAGGCCGGTATTCCTTATCAACTGCTGGGAGACCGCGGCTTTTTCGACCGCAAGGAGATCCTGGATATCAACAGTTATATCCTGGCGGCGGTATTTAACAAGGATGATACCGCCTTTGAAAGAATCATCAACACCCCCCGCCGCGGCATCGGCCCCAAAACCCTGGCCAATATCACCAGGCTGCGTTCCGACGGCATGAGCGTCCAGGATGCC
The DNA here is from genome assembly GCA_046483615.1 of Desulfosudaceae bacterium. Lineage (GTDB taxonomy): Bacteria > Desulfobacterota > Desulfobacteria > Desulfobacterales > Desulfosudaceae > CAYTQK01. Next base: position 5,713 of record JAWOCW010000078.1, on the reverse strand, counting down.
GCCCGCCGGGCGGTGGCGGAAAAGCTTTTGTCCGACCGGATTTACAAGGGGCTCAAGGAGCTGCTGGCCCTGCTGGATGACATCCGCTCCCTGGCCCCGGAGCGGGCCATTGAGGAAGTCCTCTCCCGGACAAGCTACCTGGACTACATCAAGCAGTACGCCGATGCCAACTCCATGGATTACACCGCTAAAATAGAGAATATCGAGCAGTTGATTTACGCCGCTTCCCGCAAAGAAACCCTGGTGGAATACCTGGAAGAAGCCGCCCTGATCAGAGAAGACAAGGAAAATGAGGAAGAAGAGGGGGCCGGAGGCGTCAATCTTTCCACCATCCACTCGGCCAAGGGGCTGGAGTTTCACGTGGTCTTCGTGGCCGGCTGCGAGGAGAACCTGTTTCCGCACTGGAAATCCCTGGAAATGCCCGATGACCTCCAGGAGGAGCGGCGCTTGATGTACGTGGCCATGACCAGGGCCGAGCAACACCTGTTTTTCACCTGCACTGATTTCAGAAAAGGACAGTTCAATCGCCGCAGCCGGTTTTTGTTCGAGATTGAAAGAGAGTTATGAAAAAGGTCGGCGCGGGATGTCTGTTGAATACGGGGATCAGTTGAAATCCCTCACCGGGGACAGGTCCGGAGACGGATAAATCCGGCCGTGGCAGGGCGGCATGGAGTTGTAAACCCAGTCAATGTCAACCACCAGGGCGGACAAGCCCGGGCCTGTTTTTTCATGTCGGAGCCGGCCCCGGACCAGAACGCTTTCCATGGCCATGGTCAGGCCGAACACCGCCACCACCGAGTTTTCCGGAATCAAGGCCAGTTCCTCGCGGTAGGGGAAGGGGGCCAGTACCAGCCGCCCGGCATCAGCGGCCTGGCATTGAACAATCGGGAAAAGCACCGGGAATCCGTCCGCGCCAACCAGGCTGACAAACTTGAGCGCGCCCGGGTTATTGAATATCTTCCGCCGGGCGTATGGTTTCAGGGCCGGTTCGGAACCATTTTTCCGGAATCGGGACCGCAGCAGCCTGGTCAGCAGCATTGACCCGGCCAGGCGCCCCAGGGGAAGCTTGTCCGGGGGGCCCGTTTCCACCAGGTCCAGATAGTGGACGGTGTTAATGCCGAAATAGGCGTTATACCGGAACATGGGCAGGTTGTTGTACATCTCGTATTCCGGACCTTCCTGTTGGAAACTCTTCCAGAGGGCCCGGCCGCGCCACATTTTTCTGTCCATGGTCAGGAGCAGAAAAGCCAGGCGCGGGTTGGACTGAAGATGGGCCTTGCTTCTGCCTTTGGAAAATTCGCCCAGGAGCATCTTTCGGGGACCATTGGCCATCAGGGAGGTGATCAGGGTGACATGGGGCAGGCCGTCCGGGTTGACCGTGGCCACCAGGCCAATTTTTTCAGCCGGGGCAAAGGCTTTTATCTCAGCCGGGGTAAAGGCGTTTCTGGTATGATCGCTCATCTGTCCGTCTCCCTGTCCGTTTCCTGATCCGTCTCCCGGTCTGTTCCAACGGCGGCCTGGCCGTCAATAACCCGGAGAGCCGGACGCTCCGACGGGTTGTCCCGGCCGGCCTGAGTCGAGCCGCTCCAGTGGACAATGGCCGGATCGACCCCGGAGGCGCGGGCGATATCAGCCAGGCCGGCCATGGTTTCGGCCGTCAGGCAGGAGTTTTCGGCAAAATCCCAGGCCCGGCCCAGGCGGTCGTACTTATCCCGGCAGAGGTTGTTAAAAGCGCACAACTCCCACCGGGTCACCTTTCCCCGCGCGGCGGCGGCGATATGCCGCCCGATGGCGGCAATATTTTCAGGTTGATCAGTGGCCCCGGGGATGATGGGGGTTCTCACCCAGAGTTCATAGGGCCGGTCGGGCCGGCCGATACTTTTGGCCAGGTAATCAAAATTCTCCAGGATAGCCTGGTTGTCCGCTCCGGTAAAGTGCTGGTGGGCGGCCGGATCGAATATCTTTATGTCAAACATTACCAGATCCGCGTGGGGCAGGAGTTGATCCAGGAGCCGGCGCGGACACAGGCCGCAGGTGTCTATGGCCGTGTGAATATTTTGCTCCCGCAACCGCTTTAAAAATTCAGCCGTGAAGGCCGCCTGGGCGGTGGGCTCACCCCCGGAAACGGTCACGCCGCCGCCGGAGGTTTCATAATATGTTTTGTCCTTGACCACCTCATCAACCAGGTCAGGCAGGTTCCAGTACCGGCCGATCTGTTCCAGGGCGGTGGAGGGGCATTCTTCGACGCAGATACCGCAGCGGGTGCAGCGCTCCCGGTCAATCCGCAAGCTTTCCCCGGAAAAGGCCAGGGCGTTTTCCGGGCAGATGGCGACACAGCCCCGGCAGCCGACGCAGCGGACAGCCAGCCAGTGAATCTCGGGATGCCGGGAGATGCTTTCCGGATTGTGGCACCAGGCGCATTTGAGGGGACATCCCTTGAAAAACACCGTGGTCCTGATGCCGGGGCCGTCTTCGGTGGAAAAGCGCTGGATTTCAAAGACAAGGGCCGTGTCAGAATCGGTCATGGCTCACCCGTTCAATGATTTCATTCTGCAGTTCCCGCCCCACCGCCGTAAAATAGGCGTTATAACCGGTTACCCGGACCAGCAGGTGGGGATAGTCCCGCGGATGCTGCTGAGCGTCCCGGAGCATGTCCGGATCGACCATGTTGATTTGCAGAGCGGTTCCGCCGTTTCGGGCGTAAGCCTTGAGAAAAGCCTTGAACTTTTCCCGGTGCTCGGAATCGGCGATGACCGAAGGATTAAAGGAGATGGTGTGGCTGGCGCCGTTGGGCAGCAGGTTGACATACCCGTCCAGATCACCCCGGCCGTCTGCGGCCATCCCGCCCAGGGCCTTGCCCACGGAATTGGTGTTGGCGGTGGGACCGTGAATATCGGCGCCGTTGGAGGGGCAGATGGCATTGGACAGAAACTGGCCTTGCATCCGGCCGTCGGCGCTGGCCGCCATGACAAAACCGTCACCGGCCCAGTAGTTACAGCTGAGCATGCCGGGCCGGAACTGCCGCCCGGTGGACTCAGTCCGGTGCTTCCAGACCTGGTCGCACCAGGTGGTCATGACGGCCCGGGCCATGGCGTCAGCCGCGTCATCGTCCCGGCCGTATTTGGGCGCCCGGTAACGGGCCATGGTCCGCAGGACTTCATACCCCTGCCAGTTGGCCCGCAAAGCCCGGAGCAGTTCTTCCAGGGAGCACTTGCCGGCGTCAAAGACCAGGTACTTGATGGCCAAAAGGGCGTCCACGGTGGTGGCAAAAGTGACCGCTTCCATGGTGGTCAGGTTGATTTCGGCGCCGCCCCGGGTGATATCCAGCCCTTTTTCGGCGCAGCCTTTGACCAGGCAGGAAAGATACGGGGTGGGGAAAAAGCGGGCCCGGATCGATTCGGTGGTTTCGTAGAGATCCACGCAGCGCTGGACGATGTAAGCCGTCTGGGCCTGGTAAGCCTTCCAGAATTCGTCCCAGGTGTCGAATCGGCGGGCGTCGCCGGTGTCCGGACCGTCCCGGCGGATTTTTTCGGTTTTGCCGGTGAGGGGATCGGTAAAGGGAAGCAGATCCCGGCCGCCGGTCAGGGCCAGTTCCACGGCCTTGAGAAGATTGAGATTGTTGTCCACCGTGCCGGAACGGTCGTTGCCGACCATGGTGTTTTCCAGGCAGCCCACCGGGGCGTAGTCAAAAACAGTATCAGGATTGATCAGGTCGGTCAGGCCGGCCAGCCGCCCCTGGCGAACCAGGCCGGCCATGGATCGTTCGTCAAAGTTCAGGATGAAGGGGGCGCCCTGGCTGGAAGATATCATGTCCACCACTTTATCCAGGAGTTCATCCGGAGATTGACGGTGCAACCGGATATTGGGCTTGGGCTCCAGGATGGGCGTCATTTCGTCGATTACCTCCAGGATGGCCAGGGTCAGATCGTTGGTCAGGTCATGGCCGTCCGGGCCCAGGCCGGACAGAGTAATCAGCTGGCCGAAGCCGGAGGTAATACCCTGATAGCCGTTGCGGATCATGGCGTCATAGGCGGTGTTGCAGTGAATCCAGAAGCATTTCAGAATTTCCTTGCCGAACTCCCGGCTCATGCCTTCGGCCAGTGAACGCCGCCAGTAAGGCAGCAGGTATTGATCGATCCGGCCGAAGGAGACCCCCGGACCGGGGTAGTTCTCGTCGCTCATGATGAGCATGTGATTGAGCCACAGGGCCTGGACCGCCTCCCAGAAGGTTCGCGGCGGTTCCCGGGGCACCCGCTCCAGGTTCCGGGCCATCTGTTCCAGCTCCTCCCGTCGGCCGGGATGGCCGGTCCGCCCTGCCAGGTCCCGGCATAAAGCGGCGTATTTACCGGCCACTTGCTCCGGCATGAGAGCGGCCGTCATCATGGCCCGGAGCTGGTCGCCCCGGGAGCCCTTTTTATCGGCTTCCTCCAGCCCGGCGCAGCGGTCCTCCAGTTCGGCGTAAATTCCCTGCCAGCCCATGGTCAGAGCCCGTTCATGACCCGGCACCAGGTGGCCGGAAGTAGCCCCGGCGTTGCCGTAACCATGATCATGAAACCACTTCATGCCGGACCGGGCACCGTTTTTGCCCCCTTTTTTGCCATTGATTAAACGGTTGTATTGCCGCTGCTCTTCCCGGGTGAGACAGAGGGAGGTCTGGATATTGAAGCGTCCGCCGGCGAGCAGGTCACCGGGCAGAATTTCCCGCGGCAGCTGGTTGACCATGACTTCCCGGACAAACCAGGCCCGGCGTTCAGGCAGGCTTTTCGACCAGAAATCGTCCGGCAGGGGGACATTCCGGGCGGCCTGGCAAAAGGAGCCGCCCATGGTGCGGAGCAGGGGATAGGTTTCCGGGACGATATAATAGGTCATCTCATTGAACTGGATATCCCAGGGAGTGCCGGTGGACCAGCAGGTAAACTCGTTGTTCCAGGCCCGGTCGGCGCCCTGGAAATAATAATCCCGCAGCCGGGTAATCCGGTCGGACAAGGAGCCTGGTTCTTTCAGGGTACCGGTAAAGGTTGACGTTTCAGGAAGTGATGGCATGCTTGATTCTCCCGCAATATGAGATCCGGGAAGGACGAGTGTGCCGGGATGATGGCGCGGCCGGCAGGATTCGAACCTGCGACCTACGGATTCGTAGTCCCTGAATTCCCGTTTTATTTGCTATCATTTACCTACGTTTTTGATGCTGGGGGATGGGGAATAGGGATGAAAATAATTTTCCACAACCATCCCCACCGGCTTTTTGAGGTTATTTTTTTCACGATAAATTAAGAGGGGGCAGCATGGCAAGCACAAAAAGAATCAAGACCGACCGCATGATAGTTACCGAAGGGGAAAAATCATTTGGCTCCGGTATTCGCTGACAAAACCCCGGATGAATTTGTGACCCAGTTGTCTGGCCTAGTACTGAAAGTATTTGACAAACAAGATGTTTAAGTTAATAATAAATAACAATTTATTAATTTGGAGTTTGTTATGACAAAAAAGGTTAAAAATCTAATTAAAGGTGCAGGCAGTATTATTAATATCAGTTCCTCCACCAACTTTCACGAAATACCGGCATCGGGGACGGCTGCAAAGAGAATAGAAGGTTACTGGAATAACGTCGGTAGGCATATTCATGTTGCCTGCCCTGCGGGCAGTGCACGCCCTGCCGCGAGGGTACGGGCTGGATGCACCGCATCATCGACCGCATCGTGGCCGGCGAGGG
>JAWOCW010000088.1:0-11237 GCA_046483615.1 Desulfosudaceae bacterium | reverse complement strand
CAACTGGTCAAGGAAAAAAACAGGCGGTGGTCCTGAGGGGGGATGCCCGTGCCCGGCCGGTTGCGGTGGCCTTTTTGCCGGGAATACTTCTCTATTGTTCAAAGATAAATCAAAACAAGAATTTAAAATAACAGTTCAGCAACGATAAAACCAGCTGAAATACTGACAGCCAGTGAAAGATAATTATAAAGACATAATCGTTCAAAAATATCATGATATCCGGGATGAGTTCCGGAACGATATCCGAAACGATACCAGGCCCGATGTCGGGCCGGGCAGGTCAGCCATGAACAGGTTCCGGCCGGCAGTGGCAGCATTTTCTGATTGGAAAAATGCTGTTAAAAAAAAGATCTTCCGGTCTACTATTGCCACCAAGATGACCCTGGCCTATCTGCCCCTGTCCCTGATCATTGTCCTCTTGTCCGCTTACACCCTGACCAGCCTGGTCGCCCTGGGCGATATCAGCCGTGACATCGTCAATAATAATATGATTGTAGTCGAGGCGGTCGACAAAATGACCGACAGTCTGCTGGCCCAGGAATCTTACGGCCGTCGTTATCTGATTATGAAAAGTGATGAAATGAAGGAGCTGTTTGCCAGAAGAAACGATGAATTTGAGGCTACCATGGGGCGGTTATTGCAGGTGGAAAATCTGGCAAAGGAGTCGGAAGCGCGCCGATTAGACGAGCTTCACCGCCGCTTTAACGATATTTACCGGGAGCTGTTCGCGATTGACAAGGTGACTGCCCTGGAACAGGCCACGGAACAGAAAAACGACGAAATCCAGCAACTGGTGGACGGGCAGTTGTCAGCCATGAAAGAAATCTCTACTTCCACCCGCCAGGAACTGGCCGGTAAGATACAGCTGACCAGCCAGTTCAGCACCAAGGCCCTGTATGTCACGGCCGTCCTTTCGGTGCTGGGTATCTGCATCGGGATCGGGGCGGCGCTGGTCATTACCCGCAGCGTGTCGCGTTCCATTAATCAGCTGAAACTGGCCACGGCCAAATTTTCGGAACGCCAGTTTGATTTTATACCGGATGTCAAAGAGCGTGACGAGTTCGGAGTGCTGGCCCATTCCTTTATCGCCATGGCCCAGCGTCTGGCCAGGCTGGAGGTAATGGATCTGGATGCCAGCCCTCTGACCCGGCTGCCCGGCGGCACGGCCGTGGAAAATGTCTTGCAGCAGCGGGTTGACTCCAGGGAGTCGATTGCTTTCTGCCTGGTGGATATCGACAATTTCAAAGCTTTCAATGACCGCTATGGATATGCCCGGGGTAACGAAGTTATCAAGCGCACCGCCCGCATGATCGAGTCTGCCATTGCTGACCACGGCACCGGGGATACTTTTCTGGGGCATATCGGGGGGGATGATTTTGCCGTTATCACTCAGGCCGAGCGATACGCCGGCATTTGTGAAACCATCATTGAAATGTTTGACAGGGAGGTGGTTCAGTTCTATGATAAAGAAGATGGGGAGCGTGGTTATATTACCGCCAAAACCCGGCAGGGCGAATTATGGGATTTCCCCCTCATGACGATTTCAATCGCCGTGGTAACCAATCAGGAGCAGCTTGATATCAGCACCATTCGTATCGGAGAAATCGCGGCGGAAATCAAGGAGCACGCCAAAAACATAAGCGGCAGTCTTTATCTGGTTGACCGCAGGAAGATCACCGATGAACAGGACGATTAATTTTTCAATAAAGGCCGGCGGCATCGGCATGATGCTGCTTTTAACGCTCATGCTGACAACTTTTTCCGGGTGCCGCGCCAGCCTCAGCCGGCCTGTCGCGACGCCCCCCCCCGCTTATCCCGCCTGGTCGGAAAAAGAGATGCAGACCCTGGAGCAGACCCTTGCCGAGGTTCCCGGGCAGAATCGGCGGGACCGGGCCGATGCTCTGGTTAAACTGGCAATGTTTTATTCTCATGAGGACAATCCGGCGCCTGATCTGGACCGGGCTGTTGACTGCCTGGAAGAAGCCCTGGGGTTGAAGGCGGTCCCGGCGGTGGACGCCGCCTGCCTTGTCGGTTTATTGAAGCGGCTGAAGCAATGCCGCGCGGAGAGTGAAGCCGCCCGGGTGGAACTCAACCGTAAAATCAGCCAGCTGGACGAGCAGTGCCGGTCCCTCCGGCAGGACAACCAGGCCAAGACCGAAATAATCGAAAAATTGAAGCATCTTGATATCCGGCTGGAAAACAGAAGAGGGGCTTTTGAGTGACGCAGGCACAACCGGCCGGCCGTTTCAGATGATCGATACCGACGCGGCTTTAAAAGAAATCATTCCCACCTTGAAGCGACAGAAGGCCCTGGGCTTTGACCTGGAAGCCGATTCCATGTTTCATTTTACGGAAAAGGTATGCCTGCTGCAAATTGCCGCCGGTAAGCGCTCTTTTCTGGTCGACCCCCTGGTGGTTAAAGACCTGTCTCCCTTGAAGTCGGTTTTTGCCGATGCCTCCATTAAGAAAATTTTTCATGGCGCCGACTATGATATTCGCAGTCTCCACCGGGATTTTGGCATAATCATTGATAATTTGTTCGACACTGAAGTGGCCTGCCGTTTCCTGGGGTTTCAGGAGAGCGGCCTGAATTCGCTGGTACAGCGGATTATCGGGGCGTCTTTGGAAAAAAAATACCAGAAAAGTGACTGGTCCCAGCGCCCCCTGCCCCCGGAGATGATGAATTATGCCACCGGGGACGTGATTTACCTGGAGGATTTATACCGGGAGCTGACCGCCAGGCTGCGGGAGAAGGGCCGGGAAGCCTGGGTTGATGAAGAGTGCCGCCTGCTTTGCGCGGTGCGTTGCGCGGAGGCCAACGATCAACCCCTGTTTAAAAAAATCAAGGGGGCCGGCCGCCTGGACCGCCGCGGGCTGGCCGTTCTGGAAAGGCTGCTTCGTCTCCGCCTCGATATAGCCCGTCAGAAGGACCGACCGCCCTTTAAGGTGATGAGTAACGCTTCTCTTCTTCAGGTGGCTGACGCCAAACCGAGAAATCGGGAACGGCTCATCGCGACCGGCGCTTTTTCCAGAAAGCAGGTTTCCATGTATGCTGATCGGATTTGCCGGGCCGTGAACGCGGCCCTGTCCCTGTCGGAAAAACGGCTGCCGGTATACCCCCGGGAAAGAAGGCCGGGTCAGCCTCCCCAGATGGTCGCCCGGGTAAACGCCCTCAAGCAATGGCGACAAAAAACGGCCCAGGCGCTGGAAATTGATCCCGGAGTGCTGTTCCCCAATGCTTTGCTGATGACGGTGGCCCAGGCTCACCCGCAGGACAGAAGCGCCCTGGATGAATTGGAAGATTTGAAAAATTGGCAGAAAACCGAATTCGGTGAAGAATTGGTGGCCGTAATGAAGTCCGTGCCCTGACCCGGATATTTCACGAGCAAATCTGGCAGGACAGAATTGGTTCGGTTGGGTAAAAGGAGATCCGGGTGGAAGAAAAAATAGTATTCGCCAACGGCCAGAGCGAACTGGTCGGGTTGTTCTCGCCGGGAACGTCCGATCGGGGAGTGGTGGTGACGCACCCCCATCCTCTTTACGGCGGGGACATGTTCAACAACGTGGTGGAGGCCATTGCCCGGGCCTACCGGCAGAGCGGCTACGCCACCCTGCGTTTTAATTTCCGGGGAGTGGGCGGCAGCGGCGGAGAGTATGACGGTGGTCGTGGGGAGCGGGATGACGTTTCGGCCGCCCTTGATCGGCTGGCTGCCGCCGGTATCCCTCAGCCGGAGCTGGCCGGATATTCCTTCGGAGCCTGGGTCTGCGCCCTGGGCGCCGCCGGTTTCGGGCCCGTCAGCCGGATGATTCTGGTGGCGCCGCCGGTGGCCTTGCTGGATTTTGAGGAAGTCGGCCGGCTGGAAAAATTAAAGCTGGTGGTCAGCGGCAGCGAAGACGAACTGGGACCTCCGGAAAAAATAACCGCCCTGCTGCCCGCCTGGAACGGCGCCGCCCGTTTTTCGGTAATCACGGGGGCCGATCATTTCTTTTTCGGAGCGGAATCGGAGCTGGAAGCGGTGCTGACCGAAAATTTATAATAAGGAGAAAGACATGTTTACCAGTGGTAAAGCCATAAGGATGGAACGGATCATGAACCGGAATACTCAGAAAACGGTGATCGTGCCCATGGATCACGGCATGACAGCCGGTCCCATCAAGGGGCTGATCGATTTGTCCGGGGCGGTGGACGCGGTGGCCGAGGGCGGCGCCGACGCCGTTATCGGGCATCTGGGATTGCCCAAGTTCGGACACCGCTCTTATGGCAAGGACGTCGGCCTGATCCTGCACCTTTCGGCGGCCAGCATGCTCTCGCCCCGTCCCAACCGGAAAGTTATCGTGAATACCGTGGAAAACGCCCTGCGGGTGGGGGCTGACGGGGTGTCGGTCCATATCAACGTGGGCGATGAAAATGAAGCGGAAATGCTCAAAGATTTTGGCCGCGTCGTGGTGGAATGCATTCACTGGGGCATGCCGCTGATCGCCATGATGTATCCGCGAGGGCCGAAAATTGATGATGAAAAAGACGTGGAAATGGTTAAGATCGCGGCCCGCATGGGTGCCGAGATGGGGGCGGATTTCGTGAAAACCAATTATACCGGCGATGCCGAGTCTTTCGCCGAGGTGGTGGAAGGGTGCCCCGCGCCGGTGCTGATTGCCGGCGGCAGTAAACTGGGTGACAAGGAGATGTTTGAAAGCATTGAGGGAGCCATGGCGGCCGGGGCCAGCGGACTGTCCATCGGCCGCAACGCTTTTCAGCACAAGTCGCCCAGCTTGTTCGTCAAAGCGGCCTGCTCGATCGTTCATGAAGGTCTCAGCGCCGCCGAGGCCATGGATATGCTGACGGGCGGCGCCTGAGCCGCTCTTTAACCCGGATATTTCATGAAATATCCGGGTTAGCCGCCCGACTCGTCCAGTTCCCGGTCAAACTTTTTTTCTCCGGCCTCCAGCTCATCGCAGAGAGAATCCAGCCGTTCGTACAACTGGTCGATCTCGGACCGCAACTGGTGGTGCTGCCGGGACAGTTCGGCGACGCGGGGGCCGTCGCCGGTGGTGGAAGCGCTGACCATGGCGGCATTCAGTTCCTCGGCCCGGGCCTCTTTTTCTTCCACGGCGGTTTCCGTCGCGGTGATGCGTTTCTGGAGGGGGTTAATGATTCGGGAACGGCGTTTGAGAATTTCGGCCCGCTGTTGGCGGGATTCTTTTTTGCTGACGACGCCGTCGCTTTTGCCCCGGGGCGTCTCCGGCGATTGGTCCGGCGATTGGTCCGGCTTTTGCTTCGGCGGTTGCTCCGGCCTCTTGCCGCCTTCTTCCTCCCAGCCCACTTTTTCCAGAAAATCCCGGTAGCCGCCCTCGAACAGCCGGACTCCGTCGCTCTGAAACACGACCAGCCGGCTGGTCAGCCGATGCAGAAACATTTCATTGTGAGTGACCAGAATGACGGCCCCGGGAAAATTATCGATAGCCTCCAGAAAGGCATTGCAGGAATCCATGTCCAGGTGGTTGGTCGGCTCATCCAGCAGCAGCAGGTTGACCGGTGAAGCCAGCAGCCGGCCCAGCAGGACCCGGCTTTTTTCGCCGCCGGACAGGACCCCGATTCGCTTCAGGGCCAGGTCGCCGGAGAACATCAGGGTGCCGCAGATGTCCCGGGCCTTCTGCCGTTTGCAGCCGGCGTTCATCAGGGATTCTTCGATGGTTTCGTTGTCGTTTAAAAGCCGCCGGTTGGTCTGGGCGTAGTAGCCTGACCGGACGGCCGGGTGAAGGGTTATTCTGCCGTTGTCCGGGCTCAGCTCCTTGGCCAGCAGTCTCAGCAGGGTGGTCTTGCCGCTGCCGTTTTTGCCGATTACGCCGAGCCGGTCCTGTTTTCCCAGCACCAGGTCCAGGTTTTCGATCAAAGTTGATTCCGGCTGATAACCAAAGGTCAGCTCAGATACCTGTAAAGGTGTTTTGGCCGGAAAGGGTTCATACTGAAATGAAAAATCCAGCCCCTGGATTCCCTCCAGTTTTTCCCGGGGGGCCTGCTTTTCCAGAGCTTTGACCCGGGATTGCACCAGGCCGGCCAGCCGGGCCTTGGCCCGGAAACGGGTAATGAACTCTTCGGTCTCCCGCCGTTTTTTTTCCTCGTTGCGCCGGGTTTTTTCATGAACGATCTCTTCGGTCTGAACGCGTTCATAATATTTGGCGGTGGTGCCGGGAATTTTTTTGATTTTTTTACGGTGGATGCCAATGGTGTGGGTAATGACGCTGTCCATGAAGGATCTGTCATGGGTGATCAAAATGAGTTCCTTCTGCCATTGATTCAAAAAAGCGGACAGCCAGCGAATGGAAATAACGTCCAGAAAGTTGGTCGGTTCGTCCAGGAGCAGGGCGTCCGGTTCGGACAGGAGGGTTCGGGCCAGGTTGAGACGTACCTGGTACCCCCCGGAAAAGGACTGGGGATGGTGATCCAGGTCGGTTTTGGTAAAACCCAGGCCGCTTAATATTTTTTCCGCCCGCCAGCGGTCGTGTTTCTGATATTCGGGCAGGCTCAGGCAGGCTTCGTCAATGAGTCGGTCCCGGGAAAAATTCAGTATCTGGGTGAGATAGCCGAGGCGGTATCCCCGGGCGATGGAGATGGTGCCGCTGTCGGGAGTTTCTTCGCCGATCATCATCCGCAGCAGAGTGGTTTTGCCGTGGCCGTTGCGGCCTACCAGCCCGATCCGTTCCCCGGGGTTGACATCAAAACTGATATCACTGAAAAGGGTTTCCGAACCATATGCTTTGGATATGTTGACGACGTTTATCATGATAATCCTGAATGCATTCTTGTGCAAAATAATAAAAAAAAGGCCTTTTTGTCACCCCGGCTGTTGTTGTTATTATCACGCCCGGACGTTTGTTGTAAAATCAGGCCCTGATGTTTTTTCAAAAAATCACTTTTGCGAAGCCGTCTAATTTGAAATATGGTTTGAAATAAGGTTGCCCGGTCGCCGGTTGTCGGCTTAAAATGAAAAGATTAAATGACCCCAAATTCAGATAAGCTCCAAGGAGGCGCCATGACAGCAACAGTTTATATCACCCGGGAAATCCCTGAAGCCGGCCCCCGGCTTTTGCGGGACCGGTACGCCGTTTCCGTTTTTCCTGAGAACCGGCCCCTTGACAGGGCTCAATTGGAAAAAGAGGTCAGCCGGGCCGACGCCCTGATTTGTCTCTTGTCGGACACCATTGACGCCGAGCTGCTGGACCGGGCCGCCAACCTGAAAATTATCGCCAATTACGCCGTGGGCTACAACAACATCGACGTGGCGGCGGCGCGGGAACGAGACATCATGGTCACCCATACCCCCGGGGTGTTGACCAATGCCACCGCCGAGCTGGCTTTTGCCCTGATCATCACCCTGACCCGGCGGATTATCCCGGCCGACCGGTTCACCCGGGAGGGCCGGTTCGGGGGCTGGGATCCCCTGCTGATGCTGGGTGACGAGCTGTCCGGGAAAAAACTGGGCGTTATCGGACTGGGCCGGATAGGTCGGGACCTGGCCGCCAAGTGCCGGGCCTTTGGCATGGAGGTAATTTATTATAACCAGAAACCGCTGGACAAGCAGACGGAGGCGGAGTTGTCGGTTGAGTATCGGCCCCTGGGCGAACTGCTGGCCGCCTCGGATGTAATCTCGGTGCATGTCCCGCTGACCGATCAGACCCGGCATCTTTTGGATCAAGAAGCCCTGTCGCGAATCAAGCCCGGAGCCTACCTGATCAACACCGCCCGGGGCGAGATAATCGACGAATTCGCCCTGGCATCCGCCCTGGCCGCGGGCCGGCTGAAAGGGGCGGGGTTGGACGTTTATGAGTATGAACCGGCCGTTACCCGGGAGCTGCTGGACCTGGACAACGTTGTTCTCCTGCCCCATATCGGGTCAGCTACCATCCAGACCCGCGAGAACATGAGCCTCATGGTGGCCCGCAACGTTATCGCCGCCCTGGAAGGCGGTGTTCCGGATAACCTGGTGCCGGAACTGGCCGGAGCATTTTAACCCGGATATTTCAGGAGTCAGGTGTCAGACGCCCGGGAGAGCATCTCCTCGGCATGGGCCAGGGTCTTGTCCGTGATCTTTTCGCCCCCGGTCATCCGGGCCAGTTCCCGGATCTGGTCCTGGCCGGAGATGGGTTTGATGTCGGTCCGGGTCCGGCCGCCGGACACGGATTTTTCGATCTTGTAATGATGGTCCGCGAATTTGGCGATCTGGGGCAGGTGGGTGATGCACAGGGTCTGGTGATAGCGGGACAGCTGCCGCAGCTTTTTGCCGACGACTTCCGCGGTTTCGCCGCCGATGCCGGCATCGACCTCATCGAAGATGACGGTATCCACCGCTTCCTTGCCGGCCAGCATGGCTTTCAAGGCCAGGACCACCCGGGAGAGCTCCCCGCCGGAGGCGATATTGGCCAGCGGCTTCATGGTTTCCCCGACATTGGGCGCGATTTGAAAGGCGGCCTTGTCCAGGCCGGTTTCTTCGATGATTACGCCATCCATGGTCAACCAGGGCGAGACATTGTCAGCCGCCGGGGTGGTGGAAAAAAGAATCTCAAAGCGGGTGTCGGGCATGTTCAGTCCGGCCAGTTCCTGGATCACTTTTTTTTCAAAGGATCGGGCGGCTTTTTTCCGTTTGTCCGAAAGTTCCCGGGCACCGGCGGCCAATTCCTGGTGACAGCGGGAAATCTCCTCGTCAAGCGCTTCCGCCCGTCCGGATAATTGTTCCATCTCGGCCAGCTCGGTGTCGATGCGGTCAAAAAAGGCGGTTACCTCCTCCAGGGTGGGTCCGTATTTTTTCTTGATTTTTATCAGCAGATCCAGCCTCTCTTCGACCTGCTCCAGGCGCTGGTCATCCACCTGGACCAGGTCCAGGCAGGATCTCAGCTGGCCGGCCGCGTCTTCCACCCGGGCGGAGATATCGGTAACTGTCTCCTGCTGCGGGACCAGGCTGGTATCAATGGCCCCGGCCTCTTTGAGATTGTTCTCAATTCTGGCCAGTTGTTCAACCACTGATCCCTGGGCGTCGTAGAGTCCTTCCAGGCTGTCGTAGATAAGAGCTACCAGCTGCCGGGCGTTTTTCAGGCGCCGGGCCTCGTTTTCCAGGGCCTCGTCCTCTCCCGGCCTGACGGCCGCCTGGCTGATTTCTTCCTTCTGGAATTCCAGCAGCTCAATTTTTTCAGATTGTCGCGCCTGGCGCCTGGCCAGTTGGTCTTTTTCACGCAACAGGGGCAGCAGTCGGTGATAGGTCTCGCGAAGGCTTTCCCGCTTGGTCACCAGGCCGGCGAACTGGTCCAGGGTGGCCAGATGGGCCTCTTCTTTCAGCAGATGCTGATGAGCGTGCTGGCCTGAAATACTGGCCAGGCGGGGAGTGATTTCGGTCAGCACCTGCATGGTGGCCAGGCTGCCGTTGATATAGACGCGATGCCGGTTATTGGCCGAAATGACGCGCTTGATGAGCAGCTCTCCCTCGGTCTCGTAACCGTGCTCTTTCAGGCTGGCAGCGGCCGGACCGTCTTTTTTAATAATAAAAGCCGCCTCAATTTCGGCTGTTTTTTCGCCGGTCCGGATCATCCTGGCCGTGGCCCGCTTGCCGAGCAGCAGGTTGACGGCATTGATGATGATGGACTTGCCGGCGCCGGTCTCACCGCTCAATATGGTCAGACCTTCCGCCAGGTTGATGCGCAGGTCGTCGATAATGGCAAAATTTTTTATGGCAAGTTCATGCAGCATGTCAGGGCCGATGATTATTTATTATCCGGATCAGAAAGGCAGACCCAGGCAGTCCATAATTAAGGTTTTAAGCTTCTGGTGCAGGACGGAATAAGAAAAATAATGGCTGGCTATTTCATAATTATGATTAACCATGTTCTCCCGGTAATGGCTGTCATCCAGGACTGTTCGGGCCTGCTCAATGGTTTTGTCGTTGACATACCCGTCTATCTCCACGACGCTGAAGCCTTTGGGTTTGATATCCGTGGTATAGATGGAGTAATAGTTAACGGCAATGGGTTTCTTGTAATAAACTGCTTCCAGAAAGGCGTTGCCGAAACCCTCAAAATTGGAAGGGTAGGTGACCAGGTCGGCGTAGGGATAAATGTCGTCCAGGGTGTAGATTTTCCGGCCGTCCGGAGTCTGGCCCCGCTTTTCGTTAATGATGCTGGAGACGAAGACGGTGTTAACGCCCAGCAGCCGGGAATATTCTTCCACCCGTTTGGGATAGGACATGCCTTCATCGCCGGCGGCATGGGAGATGACCAGCTTGGCTTTCTTGTCCAGGCGGCTGACCAGTTCAATAGCATGTTCAATGCCTTTCCTCTGCACTATCCGGGTCGGCTGCAGGATCAGCAATTCATCATCGTCAATGCCCAGATCCCGGCGGACGTCTTTAGTGTAATCATCCGGCGGCGGCGGCGGATTCTCAAAATCCATGACATTGGGAATAACGGTGGAAGAAATACCGGTCCGCAGGCTGACCTGGTTATCGGCGGAGGAGTTGATAACCGCGTGTTTAATCTGGCCCAGGTGCGGTGGAAAGGCCATGTTCAGATATTCCCAGACGGAGTTGGTTTTAAAGCGCTCCCGTTCCCAGAAGAAATCATGGTGATGAGCGATGGTGGGAATACCTATTTCGGAGATGACTTCGGTAATGGCGATACCCAGCGGCAGGTGCATCGGGATAGCCAGAACGTTTTCCGGTACCAGGATATCCAGGTTGAATTTTTCAATGAATTTATAGAGATGGTCTTTCAGCCGTTGCTTGACTTCCTGGATAAGCTGGGTGATATAACGCCCGCGAACCCTGACCCCGAAGCAATTATCGAAAATATCAATAATGGTGGGATGGTTGAAGTGCGCTTCTTCCACCAGGTAGGAGTTCTCCGGGGGCGTGTCCAGCTCGCCGCCGAAGAAATAACATTGATATCCTTCTTTTTCAAAAACATGGGCCCATTTTTTGGTTTCCAGGGAAACCCCGTCGGTTCCCGCGATGCGCGTGGAAATGAACCCGACGTTTTTCCTCTCCCAGCTGGGGATATTCATCTTTTCTTTTTTCCTCCTGTGTCCGCGTTGACCGGACCCCGCTGACTGGCCGGGATCAACCTGGTCGTCAAGGGTCGCTCAGTTTCCGGTGCCGGAAGCAGTCCACGGTATGGTTAATGATCATACCGTGGACTGCTTCCGACACCGGGTTAGCGACCCTTTACGACCAGGTTGATCCCGGCCAGTCAGCAGG
>JAWOCW010000068.1:0-3416 GCA_046483615.1 Desulfosudaceae bacterium | reverse complement strand
GGTTCACGGACTATTCTAAAACCTCTGGTTGACATGTCATAGTAAAACAACAGGGTCCGGCCCGGCAGGGCCGGACCCTGTTGTTTTTTGCCAAGGCCGGACAGTTACCGGTATGGTCTGGAAACGATAAAATGCGCCTGTTATTGATCAATCCCTTTTACCCCGTTTCGGAAACCCCGTCGCCGCCGCTGGGGCTGGCCTATCTGGCGGCCGCGCTGGAAAACGCCGGTATGGAGGTAAGGGTTCTTGATTTTGTGGTTTATCCCTACAGTAAGAAGGCCCTGGCCGCTGAGCTGAAGACCTTTGCCCCCCATCTGGCCGGGGTTACGGCCGTTACCATGACCTTTGATCACGCCTCCCGGATCATCAGGGATATCAAGGATATAGACAGTGGCATCGGAACGGTTATGGGGGGTCCCCACGTGTCCATGCGCGCCGAAGCCACCCTGGCAGAGCTCCGGGAGCTGGATCTGGTGGTGATTGGCGAGGCTGATGATACCATCATTGAGCTGGCCCGGGCGGCTGACCAGGGCCGGCCCTGGGAAGAGATCCCCGGCCTGGTTTACCGGCAGGAAGGAGATATCCGGGCTACCCCGGTCAAGCCCTACCAGGTCCATGTCCGCAAGCTGCCGTTCCCGGCCCGGCATCTGCTGCCGCTGGGACGATACCGGGCCCTGAACATGCCGGTCAGCATAACCACCAGCCGGGGATGTCCCTTTAAATGTATCTTCTGCGTGGGCCGCAAAATGGTCGGCGCCCGGGTCCGTTACCGCGATCCGGTGGCGGTGGTGGATGAACTGGAATATCTGCGGAGCTTGAATTTCAAACAGATTAATATCGCGGATGATTTGTTCACCGCCAGCAAAAAGCATTGCCACGGGGTCTGCGATGAAATTATCCGGCGCCGCCTGTCAATTACCTGGTCTTCTTTCGCCCGGGTCGACACGGTCAACTATGACTTGCTGCGGAAAATGAAGGAAGCCGGCTGTACGGCGGTCAGTTTCGGGGTGGAGACGGCCAATCGCGATATTCTAAAAACCATCAAAAAGGGGATCACCATTGAGCAGGTGGTGGACGCCATTCAGGCCTGTACCCGGGCGGAAATTCTGCCTCATGCCTCATTTATCCTGGGCCTGCCGGGGGAAACTCCGGAGACGGTGGCGGAAACAAGGAATTTCGGCGAAACCATCAAAGCCATGGGCGCCTCGTACGGTTTTCATCTCTTGGCCCCTTTTCCCGGTACCGAAATAAGGCAAAGAGCCCGGGAGCTGGGTATTCATATCCTGTCGGATAACTGGTCTGATTATCACGCCAACCGGGCCATCGTCGCCACGGACACGGTGGGGACAGATCTGTTTAACCAGATCGCCATCGAATGGGAGCAGAAACTGGATATCTGGCTGGGTGAGATCAAGGAGAAAATGGAAGCCGGTCAAGCCTCCGCGGAAGAGGCCTGGCCGCTGGTCAGTCTTGAAAATACCGTTATTCATTACGATCTGATGATGAAGTCCAGCCTGGAACGCCATGGTTCCTGGCCGGTTCCGCGGCCGGACGCCCCGACTGATCAGCTCCTGGAGGAGCTGGCCCGCCGGGTATATCAGGATACTGATTATCAGCTTGAGCGGGTTCGGGATGCCCTGGGCTGGGCGCGGGAAAACGGCTGCCTGGTCTGCGATATTGACGCTGGCCTGGTAAACTGGCACTGGCAGGATCATCTCTGATGTGTTATACTCACAAGTATGACACGCTTGGTCCTGAATTTATCCCAGCATTGTATTCAAACCGAGATAAAAAGTATTTACAAGCGGTTGCTGTCTGATTGCCTCAAATCCTCCGCGATTGATGTCGAAACAGAAACAAAAATAGAACTGCTGGTTCACGCCCTGGAAACATTTGATTTCGCCGGACTGCGCGCCGAATATCCCGAACTTGCCGGCGGCACCGAGGCGGAGGTGGCCCTGATCCGGGAGGATAACGGCCGGATCTTGATTAAAACGGAGGACCGGGTCATCCTTCCCTGAATCCCGAAGATACTCCCGGGATACCCCGGCCATAATCCGAAAAGCCGGATGACGAGACTGTTTTTTTAACCTTCCTTCTTGACTTATCTGGGTGGTAAAATAAAATTAATATGCTATAATTAAAAATATCCGGGTTAAAACACCCCTTAAATATTAACTCTCAGGCGGGGTTTTGATATATGCTTATGGGTATTTTCGGCAACTTTCTGCAAGCCATAGCGGTTGTCCTGAACATGGTCCTGACCATTTACATGTGGATCATCATCGCCCAGGCTGTTTTGTCCTGGGTCAGTCCGGACCCTTTTAATCCCATCGTCCGGATTATCAACAATCTGACCGAGCCGTTGCTGCACTGGGTCAGGTCGAAGTTGCCGGTGATGTTCGGGGGAATTGATCTTTCACCCCTGGTGGTTATTCTCGGGATCGTGTTTCTCCAACAGTTTGTCGTCAACAGCCTGTTTATGATGTCGCAGCGAATGTAAATCAAGTTATTGTCAACAGGGCGAGGCTGGCTGGATCTGCTGGAGAAAACAGATGCCAGCTCCGGCCGCGGTCGTTTGAACCGGTTTTTTTCAGGGGGTAGTAATGGCAAAGATTGACGCTTTTTTTAAATTAATGCACGAACAAGGGGCTTCTGACCTGCATCTGGTCAGCGGGCTGCAGCCGGCTCTGAGGATCCGGGGTGATATTGAGCGGGTAAAATACGATGTTCTGGAAGAAGATTCCTTGCGCGCCATGCTTTACGAGATTACCCCGGAAGAGAAGGTCAAGCTTTTTGAAGAGACCGGGGACGTTGATTTCGGCTACGAGATTCATGGACTGGCCCGTTACCGGGTCAATTTCTACATGCACCGGGCCGGCGTCGGCGCTGTTTTCCGGGAGATTCCCAGTACTATTCTGACCACGGCTCAGTTAGGACTTCCCAATGTTCTGGCCAAGCTGGCCGGTTTACCGCGGGGCCTGGTTCTTTTGACCGGCCCGACCGGCAGTGGTAAATCCACCACCCTGGCCGCCATCATCGACGAAGCCAATCGGACCCGCAAAGATAATATCATTACCATCGAAGATCCCATTGAATTCGTGCATCAGCCCCGGCTGTGCACGGTCAGTCAGCGGGAAGTGGGGCTTCATACCAAGTCCTTTTCCGCGGCCCTTCGCGGCGCTCTCCGTGAGGATCCGGATATCATTCTGGTGGGTGAGATGCGGGATCTGGAAACAACAGCCCTGGCCATCGAGGCCGCCTCAACCGGGCATCTTGTCTTCGGCACGGTTCATACCACCAGCGCCGCCAAGACCGTGGATCGTATCATCGAAATATTTCCGGCCGAACAGCAGGGGCAGATCCGGTCCACCCTGGCTGACGGCATCCGGGCGGTTGTTTCCCAGGTTTTGTTT
>JAWOCW010000065.1:0-6076 GCA_046483615.1 Desulfosudaceae bacterium | reverse complement strand
CCTGACCGGTCTGGTGTTGACCGCGGCCGCGGCCTGGCTGCTGATGGCGCAGATCGCCTCGGCCCGGGAGGCCGGCCTGACCCTGGAACAGGCCCGGCAGATGGCCCTGCGGCAAAATGAAAACATTCAGGCTTCCCGGGAAGATCTGACCCAGGCGGACCGCAACCTGGATATGGCCACCTCATACCTGTATCCCCAGGTTTCCGCCACTGGTTCCGCCACTCGCCGAAAAGACATCAATCCCATGATGAGTCCGGACGAATATGAAGTTCTCCAGGTGGGGCTGGACCAGCATATTTATCAACTTGGCAAAGTCTGGACCGGCAAGGAAATGGCGGCCCATTACCTGGATGGAACCAGGCTGAACCATGTTCGCACGGTCCGGGAGATACTCTTCCAGGTGACGGCTGCCTATTATAATGTTCTGCTGGGGCGCCAGGCCATTGAAATCGGAGAAAGCTCCCTGACCCGGGCGAAAAAACAGCTGGAACGCGCCCAGGCCCGCTACGACGTTGGCATGAGTACCGAAACTTATGTTCTGCGGGCGAAGGTCCAGGTAGCCCAGGCCAGAGAACAGCTGGAACGGGCCCGCAACCAGTACAACCTGGCCCGGGAAAACCTGGCCCTGGAAACCGGCCTGGACTCCCTGCCTGCTTCCATTGAGGAACCGAAAGAAGGTGCGTTCCCTGAGAAACCGGTGGAAACCCTGGTCACGGAAGCTTTGGCCAACCGTCTGGATCTGCAGGCCGCTGAAAAGGACACGGCCGCGGCCAAGGCCAATATCAAGTGGGAAAGAGCCGATTTTTTTCCAAAAATTTTCGCGCGGGGGGAATACTCTTACACCACCGAAGAAATGCTTTACAATGAACACGATGAAAACTGGAGCGCCTCACTTAACCTCAGCGTTCCCCTCTTTACCGGCGGCCGCAACCGGGCTGAACTGGCCGAGGCCAAGTCGAAACACCGTCAGGCCCGTTTTAATCTGCAACGAAGAAAAAACGCCATCCGGACGGAAGTCCGCAGCGTTTACCTGGACCTGGAGACCCAGCGGGAAGTACTCAAGCAATATAAGGCCCAGGTGCGATCCGCCGAAAGCAACTACCGCCAGGTGACAGCTCAGTTTGAACAGGGACTGGCCACCTCGGTCGACCAGGTGGATGCTTTTACCACCCTGAATCAGGCCCAGAATCAACTGGCCAACGCCCATTACAACTATCAATTGAATCTCATCAAGCTGCAATTGGTGACCGGCTCTTTTCCGGTCCCGGAAACAGCTGCGACAGATTAAAAGCCATTATATTACAAGGAGAACGAATGAAGTCCCTGCCTGTCCTTCCCCGATTTTTTCTTAGCCTGCCCGGCTGGTGCCTGCTCGCGGCCCTTGTCTGCCCGGGACTGATCCATATTCCGGCCGGGGCAGAGGAGAAGCCCGACGATTCACCTCCCTGCACCAGTGCCGAACTGACCCAAGTCATGAAAAAGGATATGGATCGAATCGTTAACGGGGTGGGCACCCTGGAGGCTGATCAAAAAGTCCTGATCAGGACGGAAATAACCGGCACCATTGAAACTGTTCTTTTCCAAGAGGGCGCGGAAGTAAGCAACGGAGAAGAACTGGTCCTAATTGATGACACCAGACTTCGCAACCGGATGCGGGCGGCCCGGGCCGCGGTTAAGGAAGCCCGGGCCACGTTCAGTAACGCTGCAAGAACCCTCCGGCGTCAGCAGGAGTTGTCCCAGCGCGACCTGACCAGCCAGGATGACCTGGATCAGGCCCGAACCGCCCGGGAAACGGCCGCGGCCCGGGTCGAACGGCTTACCGCGGAACTGGCCATGATCCAGGAGGACCTGACCGACGCCACCATCACCGCCCCTTTCGCGGGCATAGTCGGTCAAAGGCTGGTGGACGTGGGCAACTGGATTAACGCCGGCACCCAGCTGACCACCCTGGTCAAAACAGACCCGCTCCGCATGGCCTTCAGCCTCCCGGAACGATACCTGGACGACATCAAGCCGGGACAAGAAGTGACAATCACCACCGCGGCCGGTTCCGACCGGACTTTTAACGGCCGGATTTTCTTTATCAGCCCGCAGGTCAACGAGTCGACCCGGAGTTTCCTGGTCAAGGCCAGTATCGACAACCAGGATAATATTCTCAAACCCGGAGGCTATGCCTCTGTCTCGGTTATCGTCGAAACCCACCGGGACGCCGCGGTCATACCGGAAGAAGCCCTCATCCCCACCCGGACCGGCTACAAGATTTTCGTGGTGAAAGACCAAGTGGCCCATCTAAAAGAAGTAACCCCGGGCCTTCGCCGTCCCGGCCTGGTTGAAATCACCGCCGGACTGTCGCCGGGCGAAACCGTGGTCCGCTCCGGCCACATCGCCCTGCATGACGGCAGCCGGGTATGTCCGTCTGAAAACTCTTCCAAGTAAATCAGCCATAACAGAGGTTTCATAAGTCATGATCTGGAATTTATGCATTCGGCGGCCGGTACTGACAATTGTTATTTTCCTGGCCATAACCATCTTCGGAATCTACGGCTACCTGGAAATGCCGGTCCGGGAATATCCCGACGTGGATTTTCCCATTGTCAACGTCAGTGTCGTTCTCCCCGGGGCCTCTCCGGAAGTCATCGAGACCGAAGTGGTGGAACCCTTGGAAGAAGAATTGAACACCATTGAAGGCATCAAGGAGATGACCGCCACCTGCCGGGAACAGGTCGGCAGCGTCACGGTGGAATTCGAGCTTTCCCGGGACGTTGACGTGGCCGCCCAGGATGTGCGAGACCGGGTCACCCGGGCCCGGACGGAGATGTCGGAAAATATCCAGGAGCCCATCATCCGCAAGGTCGACCCGGACGCCCAGGCGGTGCTGTGGGTGTCCCTGACCGGCGATGAACGCTGGGACATGGTTCGCCTGACCGATTATACCGACCGTTTTATCAAAAACCGCCTGGAGAAGCTGCCCGGGGTGGGCCAGGTCATGATCGGCGGAGAACGCCAATACGCCGTGCGGATCAAACTGGATCCGGACAAACTGACCGCTTATAACCTGACGGTCCAGGACGTGGTGGGAGTGATCCAGCAGGAGAATGTCGATATCCCTTCCGGTCGCCTGGAAAGCGTCAACCGGGAATTTCTGATCAACATCGACAGCCAGTTCTCTTCGGCCGAGCCTTTTAATGAACTGATTATCAAATACCAGGACGGCGCCCCGGTGCGCCTGAATGACCTCGGCCGGGCCGTGGCCAGCGTGGAAAACGACCGCAACGTGGCCCGGTTCAACGGCGAACCGACCGTCGGTCTGGGCATTGTCAAACAATCCGACGCCAACATGCTCGAGGTGGTCGAGCTTCTTAAAGAAGAATTGCACAAAGCCGGGGATGAATTTCCGCCCGGACTGACCTACCAGATCGCCTCGGACGATTCCCTGTACGTGGCCGAGAACATTAATGATCTGCTGACCACCATTTTTCTGGCCACCGCCCTGGTCATGCTGGTGGTACTGACCTTCCTGGGCAGCGGCCGAGGTACTCTGATTACCACCGTGGCCATCCCCACCTCCCTGCTGACCGGCCTGGCCATCGCCCACGCCCTGGGGTTCTCGCTTAACATTATCACCCTGCTGGCGCTGATCCTGGTGGTGGGCATCGTGGTGGACGACGCCATCGTGGTTCTGGAAAGCTGCTACCGTCACATGGAACACGGTGCTGAGGCCAGACCCGCCGCCCGCACCGGCACCACCGAGATCGCCTTTGCCGCTTTCGCCAACTCCCTGGCCCTGGCTTCGGTCTTTATTCCGGTGGCTTTCATGCCGGGCATGATCGGCCGTATGTTCAACCAGTTCGGTCTGACCGTCACCTTTACCGTGTTCGCCTCCACCTTCGTTGCCCTGACCCTGACGCCCATGCTCTGCTCCCGGTATCTGAAAGTCTCCGGCAACGGCGGCCGCAAACCGGTTTTGTTCCGGATCACCGAAAAAATGTTTCAAAAACTGGAAGGCGGTTACCGGCCCCTGCTGCGGGCGGGCTTAAAACATCGTTTCCTCACGGTTGTCATCGGTATCCTGGCCTTTTTCACGGGCATCTTTTTTTTAAGTATGCTGGAATCGGAATTCGTGCCTACCGTGGACGAATCCAAGTTCATGATCGCCTTTGAAACCGTGGAAGGCGCCACGGTTCACCACACCGACCAGTACGCCCGGCAAATCGAACAGGTTCTGAAAGACACGCCGGAAGTAAAGTCCTTTTTTCTGGCCATCGGCCTGGCCCGATCCGGACCGGGCCAGGCCAACGAAGGCGTCAGCTTTATCCGGTTGACGCCGCGCGGCCAGCGGGACCGCTCCCAGGAAGAAGTCATGAATGATCTGCGGCGTCGCTTTGCCGACCTGACCGGAGGAAGAGCTTTCGTGCTGGACGCCGGCGGTCCGGTCGCTGCGGAATCGCCTCTGCAGCTGGTCTTGAAAAGCACCGACCTGGACCGCCTGGCCGCCCGGCAGGACGTAATCATGGGCTGGATGCGCGGCCAGCCGGAATTCGTGGGTGTCCATTCCAACACCAAGATGAACAAGCCCGAGGTCAATATCGCCCTGAACCGGGAAAAAGCCCAGCAACTCGGCATCAGCGCGGCTGAAATCAGCACTACCCTGCGCTATATTTTCGGCGAACCGGAAATATCGGAAATTGACCGCGACAATAAACGCTATGGTGTTATCACGGAAATTGACCGGGAGCACACCCTGCCGGAGACAATTTACAGCCTGCACCTTCGCAACCGGCACGGCCAAATGGTTGCCCTGGCCAATGTGGTTGATATCAGCGAAGGCGTCGGACCCAGCGCCATCCATCATTTCAACCGGGGCCGCTCGGTCACCATCAACTCCCAGCTGGGCGAAGGTGTTCCCCTGGGCACGGCCCTGGATAAACTCAACGATTACGTGGCCCGGGAACTGCCCCCGGACATCCAGACCGAAATCACCGGCCAGGCGGCCGATTTCAAGGAGTCCTTTTTTTACCTGACCATGGCCATGGTGTTTGCCGTCATTTTTATATTTCTGGTTCTGTCCGGACAGTTTGAATCGTTCCTGCATCCCTTTACCATCCTGATGACCCTGCCCCTGGCCGGGGTGGGGGCCTTCGGGGCCCTCTTCCTGTTTGACATGACCATCAACATCTTTTCTTTTATCGGTATCATCATGCTGCTGGGCCTGGTCACCAAGAACGGCATCCTCCTGGTGGATTACGCCAATGTTCTGGTGGCCCGGGGGGAAACCGTCCGGGAAGCCGCCCGCCAGGCCGCCCAGGTCCGTTTCCGGCCGGTGCTGATGACCGCCGTCTCGACCATCCTGGGCATGATGCCCATTGCCCTGGGATACGGTGCCGGGGGCACGGCCCGGTCGCCCATGGGAGTGGCCATTTCCATGGGCATGGTGGCCTCGACCCTGCTGACCCTGGTCGTCATCCCGGTCATCTATACCCTGTTTGACAGCCTGGAAAAACAGATTCTGAAACGCCGGACCGTTTCCCTGATCGTTTTTATCGCCCTGGTGGCGCTGGTGGCGCTGATGGCAATCTGGAAAATTACGGGCTAACCCGGATATTTCACGAAATATCCGGGTTGAATCCGGGCTTAATCCGGGCACCGAACGGGGCGAATATCATTGACACCCTTCGCCGGATCATTGTAAATCAGGGGAAAAGGAAGGGGGCGACAGGAACCATATCAGAACCGACCGGAATTGACCGCCGGTATTTTTCAAGGTTGATGGTCTCGTAAAAAGCTTCCAACCCCGCCGCGGCGGTATTTTTGCAGAAAGTAACTTGGAAGTTCCTTGGAAGTCCTAATTGGGACGGCAAAGTAAAAAGTTCAAGATCAAGGCGCGCGAAATCCCGAGGAATGGAGCGTACTTAGCAGTACGTGACATGACGAGGGATGAAGCGCAACGAAGATATTGGACTTTTTACTTTGCCGTCAAGGTTGATTTTTATGAAACTGATGCATATAACCGTACATTTTGAATTTTCCGAAGATATTGAAGAGATCCTGAATAGTAATGAAATTCAGAACTATGTGC
>JAWOCW010000358.1:0-10273 GCA_046483615.1 Desulfosudaceae bacterium | reverse complement strand
GTCAATCATCATCTGCCGGGCTACCATTTTATTGCCGAAATTCTGAATCACTTCCGGAGGAGGACCGATGAATTCAATGCCATTGTCGGCGCATTTCCTCGCGAAATCGGCGTTTTCAGACAGGAACCCGTAGCCGGGGTGAATCGCTCCGGCCCCGGCGGCAACGGCCGCCGCCACAATTCGATCAGCGTTTAAATAGCTCTGAGACGGTTCGCTGTCTCCGAGGCAGACCGCTTCGTCGGCCCACAGCACGTGCAGGGCCAGGCGGTCGGCCTCGGAATAAACAGCCACCGTGGCGATGCCCATCTCCCGACAGGTATCAATGACCCGCACGGCGATCTCCCCCCGGTTGGCGATCAGCACTTTTTCAAACATTCCGGCTCCTTTTATAATCGTTAGCCCCGGATATTTCACGAGTCGATTTGGGTTTTACATCCGGAATACGCCATAACCATAGACGTCGTCCCTGATCGGCGCGTTCAACGACGCGGAAATAGCCATTCCCAATACGTCCCTGGTCTTGGCCGGATCGAGAATGCCGTCATCCCACAAATTGGCGGTGCTGTAGTAGGCGTTCCCCTCGGCCCTGGCGCGGTCAATAATGGGCTGCTTGAGGGCTTCTTCTTCTTCCGGAGTCAGCGGGGGTTTACCCAGGCGCGCGTTCTGGTCGTTGGTAATGGTCACCAGCACCCCGGCGGCCTGCTCACCGCCCATGACGCCTATTTCGGCGTTGGGCCACATCCACAGAAAGCGCGGCGAATAAGCCCGGCCGCACATGGCGTAATTGCCGGCCCCGAAGGAGGCTCCCGCCAGCAGGGTAAACTTGGGCACCGTGGCCGTGGACACGGCGTTGACCATCTTGTGGCCGTCCTTGGTGACGCCGCCGGCTTCATAGCTTTTGCCCACGATAAAACCGCTGATATTCTGCACGAACACCAGGGGAATCTGGCGATTGTCGCAGATCTGAATAAACTGGGTGGCTTTCTGGGCGCTTTCCGGAAAAAGGACCCCGTTGTTGGCCAGGATGCCCACCGGGTAGCCGTGAACATAGGCCCAGCCGCAAATCAGGGTCGAACCGTACATCTCCTTGAATTCCAGGAAATCGCTGCCGTCGATCATGCGGGCCAGGGCTTCCCGGATATCGTAGGGAGTGGAGATATTGCGCGGAATAATGCCGTAAAGTTCTTTGGGATCATAAGCCGGCGGGCGCGGGGTCTGCCGGGACAGGGCCGCTTTTTCCCGAACCGGCAGCTTCCCGATAATCTCCCGGAGGATGGCAATGGCGTGGGCGTCATCCTCGGCGTAGTAATCGGACACCCCGGATTCGGCGCAATGCAGATCCGGTCCGCCCAGTTCGTCCGGGGTGACTTCTTCGCCGGTGGCCGCCCGCACCAGGGGCGGTCCGCCCAGAAAGATGGCGCCGTGCCCCTTGACGTGAACAATCTCGTCGGACATGGCCACCCCGTAAGCGCCGCCGGCCGTGCACAGTCCCATGACGGCCGTAATCTGGGGAATATTCATCTTGGACATCAGGGCCTGGTTGTAAAAAATCCGGCCCCCGTCATTGGCGTCCGGGAAAATTTCCGACTGCAGCGGCAGGTAGGCGCCGGCCGAATCCATCAGGGTCACCGAGGGCAGGCGGTTTTCCATGCAGATGGTCTGCAGCCGCAGGCTTTTTTTAACGCCCATGGGGTAAACCGAGCCGCCCTTGATGGTGGCGTCGCTGACACTGACCAGGGCTTCCACGCCCTTGATGATGCCGATACCGGCCCGGACCCCGGCGCCGTGAATCTTCCCGTCATACATGTCTTTGGCCGCCAGGGGCGCTATTTCCAGAAAAGGGGTGTTCTTGTCCAGCAGCAGGTCGAGTTTCTTATCAACCGGCAGCTTACCCACCTCGGCCAGGCGATCCAGGGCCTTTTGCGACCGCTCGTGATGGGCGCGGTCGATTTCCCTGCGCAAGTCCTCGACCCGCTCTTCCATTTTTTCATAATTGGCCTGATATTCTTCCGAACCGGTGTCGATTTGAGACTCGATGACAGTCATCAGCTGCTATCCTTTCCCGAATATTTCCTTGTGTTCATCAAATTACCGACGGGTTAACGCAAAGTCGCCGACCTCTACCCGGGCGATCTCGGTGGAAGTGCCGGCCACCTGTAAAAATTTGGCCCACTGACAGGCGGCCGCCACCGGACTGTCGGGGACAAAACCCTCCGCCGACAGAATACTCAGAGCGCCGCTGGAGACGGTTTCGGCGGCATCGGTACAGAATACCTTGGCGCAGCGGGTAAAAGACGGCAGCTCCCGATCACGGATGCTTTCCAGCCAGGCCGCTTTATAGGCCATCAGCTGGGAAGTCTGAACCAGGGTATACAATTCCGCCAGTTTAAAGCCGACGGCCTGGTAGGCGATGACCGGTTTGCCGCCGCTTTTATGCGTTTTGGCGTAAGAGGTGGCGTTTAACAAGGCGCTGCCCATGACCCCCACCGCCGCGGCCATCATGACCTGATCTTCCCAGGTTTTGAGATCAGCCAGCAATTGCCGTTCTTCCACCGGACCGATGACCGCTTCCGGAGACACCTGGCAGTTCTCCAGGGTCAATCGACCGGCCGCCGGCGGCCCGTAACCATGACCGGCGGGATAATCGTCCATGATCAAGCCGTCAGCGGTTTTATCAATCAGGAACACGCCCAGACCATCGTCCAGCCGGCCGATCACCGCCACCACATCAGCCACGGCCCCGCCGATGACCAGACCTTTGCGACCAGACACCCGGATCATCCCGTCATGCCGAACACCGCTGGTGGACAAAGGATCATTGACCACGTTCAGGGATTCTTCGCTCAGCCCGACCGCGCCGATCTTTTCCCCGGACCGCAAGGGTTCTAAAAAGGATTGCCGCTGCTCTCCGCTGCCATACCGGTCAATCAACCTGCCCATTATCCGGAGACTCATTTCAAAGGTAAGAAATATCTCCGGAGCGGCCCCGGCAAAGGCCTCCATGGACGCCATGGCGGCGGAGTCCAGAGGTTCTTCCCGGGAAAGTCCGGCCGAGTTGTAACCGGTTGGTGAGAGGTCCGCCAGCAGCCCTTTTATAAGGGATCGAACCGTGGCCGGCGTCATGGGACCGTCCGGTTTAGCAGCGTCCACGGCTGCTCTGACCACCCGGCCGACCTCGGCAATGTTTTGCTGCTCTTGTTCGGAAAAATCGTAATTCATGATATGCCCCTGTTGTTTTATGCCGTTCCGCTCTCCGCCGTCTCTTCCGGCGAATCACATCATTTTTGAAATAATCATTTTCTGAATGTCGGAAGTACCGCCGCCCAAGGGGGCCAGCCGGTTGTCGCGAAAAGCGCCTTCCATGATATATTCGTGGCAATAACCATAACCGCCGTGGATCAGGATGGCGTCATTGAAAGGTCCCAGGCTCCAGTCACCCACGAACAGCTTGGTCACGGCGGCGGACAGATGGTTTAATGGTTTCCCCTGCCCTTTCTGCCAGGCGATCCGGTAAACCAGCAGCTTGGCCGCTTCATGGAATATGCGGATATTGGCCAGCTTCTGCCGGGTGGCCTGAAAGGTCCCGATGGAACGTCCGAACTGGTGACGCTTTTTGGCGTAATCAGCGGATTTGTCCAGAATAAACCGGGCTCCTCCCACCATCGGCGCCAGCAGGGCGCTGCGGTCCCATTCCACCGTTTGCATGGCCATGAGAAAGCCCTGTCCTTCCTGGCCGACCAGGTTGGCGGCCGGAATTTCGCAATCCTGGAAAAACAGCTCCGAGGTCTGGGAGGTGCGGCAGCCCATCTTTTTCAGGGGAGGTCCCACCGAAAAACCGGGGGTGCCTTTGTCCACAATAAAAGCGGAAATGCCCTCGTGCTTTTTTTCCGGATCGGTCTTGGCGTAGACCAGGGCGACATCCGCGATGGGGCCATTGGTGATAAATATCTTGCTGCCGTTGAGAACGTAAGTATCCCCCCGGCGCTCAGCGGTGGTGGTCATGGAGGCCACGTCGGAACCGGCATCCGGTTCGGTCAATCCCATGCATCCGATATACTCGCCGGAAGCCAGCCTGGGAATGTATTTCTGCCGCTGCTCTTCGGTGCCGTGAGAAAAAATCGTATCCGCGCACAAAAAGGTATGGGCCCCGTAAGAAAGGGTCAGCCCCCCGTCCACGCCGGCTTCGCCGAGAGCCTCGCCGACCATGACGGTGGTCACCACATCGGCGCCCTGCCCGCCGTACTCTTCGGGAAAGTGCATCCCCAGAATGCCGAAATCGCCCATTTTTTTAAAGGCTTCGAAATCAAAGGTGCCGGCCAGTTCATGTTCCTCCACCCGGGGCACGATCTCTTTTCTGGCGAATTTGATAACCTCTTTTTTAAACATGACCTGTTCTTTGGTAAACTCAAAATCCATGACAATCTCTCCTGTTTGCAAAGCCGGAAACAAATCCGGAACAAAGGAATGAAGAATCGGTTAAACAGTTTTTTAAAATTATTAAAATATGGTTCATTAAATGAATTTGATTCAATTTTAAAATCATGTTTTAATGGTGTCAAGGATTAAATATCACTATCCGGGTTAAATCGGCATATGTATTTACCTTCTGGTAAGATATGATATTATAAAAATGATTAAGAAAGACCGCAGCAACATTGCCCTGAATTACTCTGAACACCCCCGGACTGAAGGGGGCTTATTACTGGAGTTGCCCATGATTATTGTCGGCCTGACCGGCGGGATTGCTACCGGCAAATCACTGGTAGCCGATATGCTGGCCCAGAAAAACGCCATCATTGTCGATGCTGATCGGATATCCCATCAGGTTGTAAAAAAAGACACGCCGGCCTGGCAGGAAATCGTCAAAACATTCGGGCGGGAGATTCTCCGGGAAGACGGTGAGCTTGACCGCAAAGCCCTGGGAAGAATCATCTTTTCGGATGAAACCCAACGCAACCAATTGAATCATATCGTCCACCCCCGGGTATTTGAAGAGATCAGCCGCAACATTGCCATGATCCTGGAATCCCGGGAAGAGCCCAATCCAGTCATCATTCTGGATGTGCCCTTATTATTTGAGACCCGCATGAACCGGGAGTTATCCGATATTGTCCTGGTATACGCGCCGGAAGAAATCCAATTAAAACGCCTGCTGATAAGGGATGATACCGATGAAGAGGACGCCCTGGCCCGCGTCCGGTCCCAGATTCCCATCGAAGAAAAAAAACATCAGGCGGATTACATCATTGACAACAGCGGCTCCATTGAAAAAACCAGGCAGCAGGTCGACGACCTGTTCGCCGAGTTAAAGAAAAAGGCGGAAAACACTTTTTGATAAGGTCTTTAATTATGAAAATTCAGTCAAAGCCCCGTGGCCGACTATCCATCATGGCCATGACCGTTTTATTTTTTATGCTGCTGCCGGGCGGCGCCACCGCCGACCTGGTCCCCTCCCCCCAGGCCTCCGCCTCTGACAACAGCGGCAACGAGGTTGATGAGGTCTTGCGTCAGTTTGAACAGTACCAGTTGGACATTGATCAGGACTACCAAAAAGAAAAAAACGATATTGAAACCACCTATCAAAAATACCAGCGCGTTATTGAAGAAGAATACCGGGACCATGAACGCCGCATCCTGGCGGTTTGGCTTGAGGCGGAAATCAGCACCCGAAAAAAATGGGTCGAGTACTCCCACGATCTTAAAACCAAAAAAGTGGTCGATTTTGAAAACGGCGAAATCCGGATAGAAATGATCCTGCCGGAAGAGGACAGCACTCCCGAAGCCGAAGCCATGTTCCGGGAAAAACTGCGGGAACTTATCCAGGAAGATCAGCAGACCGCCTATTCAAGAGACGAGCTGACCCAGCGCATCGAAGAAAGAATCAGGGAGATGGAAGAATATGTCAAAACCGCTCCCGTCAAGAAAACCCCCATTCTGGCCCGGGTGGTTACCGGAAATCCCCGGCCATCCGAGGCCAGCATCAGTCAGGCGGCCGCTGACTTGCAGCGACGCGGCCAGATTTCTACCCGGCCGTCCCGCCGCGACGACGCCCGGGTAGTCACCTTCAAATCCAGCCTGCCGTCCACCAGCCTGCAACGCAAGGCCTTGGATTACAAGGATGACATAAACAGATTTGCCGGCCAGCGCGATCTTCCGGAAGAGCTGGTCTACGCTGTTATCCATACGGAAAGCGCCTTCAATCCCATGGCCCGGTCTCACGTGCCGGCCTACGGTTTAATGCAGATCGTGCCCCGCTCCGCCGGTCGGGACGCCTCCCGGATAATTTACGGCCAGGAGAAGCTGCTGTCCCCCTCATATCTTTATAATGAAACCAACAATATCAATACCGGTACCACTTATCTCTACCTTCTTTATAACCGGTACCTGAATAAAATCAGCGATCCCACCAGCCGGCTCTACTGCACCATAGCCGCCTATAATACCGGCTCCGGCAACGTGGCCCGGTCCTTCACCGGATCGACCAACGTCAGTCGGGCCGCCACGATCATCAACCGCATGTCGCCCGGACAGGTCTATCAGCACCTGAAGACCAACCTGCCGTATCATGAAACCAGGGACTATCTGGAGCGGGTGGTACAACGCATGGAACTTTACCGCTCCCTGTAAGAAAGTCCGGCCCGGCCTGTTTGCCGCCCGGCCACCGGCCGCCGCGACGATGCTTCACCGTTTACCTCCAGCCGGAGGTCAGCCGGTGCTCCAGATAAGCGAAAAACTTTTCAAAAAGCAGGGACATGACCGCCAGCAGAATCAGGCAAACGATGATAATGTCAATCCGCATCAGGCTTTCCGCTTTCATCAGTAAAGCGCCGATACCTGTGGGAATGGCCACCATCTCGGCGGCGATGATGGTTCGCCAGGCCATGCCCGCTTCCAGCCTGAAGCCGGTGAAAATATTAGGCAGGGCCAGCGGCAGGACCACCGCCAACAGAATCCTGGCCTCCGAGGCGCCCAGGGTCCGGGCCACCCGAATGTAATCCTGGTCCACGCTCTTGATGCCGGTGACGGTGTTATAGAGAACCGGGAAAAAGGAACAAATGAATATGAGAACAATCGGCAGCAGCTCATTAATGCCGATCCACAGCATCAGCAGGGGAATCCATCCCAGGGCGGGAATGGGATAAAACAGGCTGATGATGGGGTTCAGCGCCTTGTCGATGAGGGCCTGCCAGCCCATCAGAGTACCCACCGCCACCCCGGCGATGGAGCCGGCAACAAATCCGATCAACACCCGGCTCAGGCTGCTTAGAAAATGCCCCCCCAGCACGCCGGAGGCGCTTAAGCGGTAAAATTCGGCCACCACTTCTGAAAAAGGCGGCAGAAAAAACTGACCGGGGAGAACGCCCAGTCGGGCCACCAACTCCCATATCCCCAGAAACACGCCAACCGGCAAAAGCCCCCAGGCGGCCCGGGATTTACTGGTCGCGCTCATCATTAAGAAACCTCAGGTCAAGAATGTCCCGGGCCGGAAAGGTCTCCCTGATGTATCCCAGCCGGCCCATGTAATCGATCATTTTCTGGATTTCCCCGGGATCAATGGCGGTGGTAAAGTCCATCCTGGCCATGGAGCGCGCCAAAACCCCGGGCGTAATGGCGGAACGGGCTGAAGATGCCAGGCCCCGCCTGGAGCCGCCGTCGACTTTTCGCAATTGCCCGGCTACCAGGACCGCCGCTTCCCGCGGATGCCGGTTGATCCAGGCAGTCGCCCGGCACAGAACAGCGGTCAGTTGCCGGACCACTTCCGGCTTTTCCCGGATCAATTTTTCTTTCACCACCAGCACACTGCCCTGCATCCGCGGCCAGACATCCCGGCTCGTCAACATCATCCGGCCGCCGCCGGACTCGGCCATGGTCGCCCATTGTTCCGGCAGAAACACGGCCTCCAGCTGCTTCATCTGAAGGGCCATGACCTGCTTGGCCGGGGGCATGCGCTGCACCTGAGGCAACACCTCATCCGCGGCCAGGCCATATTCATCCATTGTTTTGCGGAGCAACACATCCACGGCCCCGCCCTCGCGAACGCAGCCGATGCGGACACCCGGCTTCCGCAAATCTTCAGGACTGGACACGGTGTCACCGCGGGTCACCAGCCCGTACCCGTGCTTATGCGTTCCGGCAACGATTTTGAGAGGCACGCCGGCATTCTTATACGCGTTAACGGCCGGCACCAGGCAGATATAAGCGGCGTCGATATCTCCCCGGGCCAGGGCTGAAGCCAGCGACATGCCGGTAACATAAGTTTCATAAGATTTAACGTTGAGGCCGGCCGCTTCAAACCAGCCTTTTTCGCGGCTGATAAAAACGGCGGCGGCATGGTCCATGAATTCCACCGCCAGCTTAACCGGTTCACCGGCGTTTCCCCGGCCGCAATCATCATCGGCCCGAACCGGCCCCCCGATCAGCAGGATCACCATACCGATCAACAGACAACGGCCGGCTACCTGTGTCAACATGAACACCTCCTTTGCTTCTCAGTTATCCACCCGGTCCCGGACCGGGCGGTTCATTCGGACGCCTCTCCCGCCCCGGCCGGAAAGCGAATAAGGTTGGGTTCCCATAAGGCGACCGAGGTCTTTTTGCCGGCATAAAGATTGTGCCTTTCCCGGAGATAGGGCGGCAATTTTATCTCAAAGTCATACTCCCGGTGGCTGCCGTCGAGTTTAAAATAGATCAGGCAATATTCCGGCAGGGAGAATGCCGACACGATCAGTCCCGAAAAAACATTGTTCTTTAAAGCTTCCCGGACCGGCTGGCCCGGTTTGAGCATCTTTATGTCCTGCTGCCGGATACAGATGTCGACCGGGGTGCCGGCGGAAATCTGTTCCTGAACCAGCACCTCGAATTCTCCCGTGTCTACGCGGGTGCCGGCGGCATCGGGCCGGGCCACCCCGGAAAAGATATTCCGGTAATTCAAATACCGGGCCACGCCTTTGGTAGCCGGTTTTTCGAATATCTCCTCCCGGGTACCGGTCTGGTGAATGGCGCCGTCCAAAAGCACCGACATGTGCTCCCCCATGCTGTAGGCTTCTTCCAGGTTATGGGTAATATGAAAGGCCGTCATGCCTATCTCGTTGATGATCTTTTTCATCTCAATCCAGAGATTGCGCTTGGCCCCCTCATCAATGGAGGAAAAGGGCTCGTCCAGCAGGACGATATCCGGCTCTGTGGCCAGGGCCCGGGCCAGGGCGACTTTCTGCTTTTCTCCGCCGGAAAGATTTTTGATGCCTCGCCGGCGAAGCTTTTCAATATTCAGCAGACCGCATAACCGGGTCACAATCCGGTCGGCTTCAGGCGAATACCGGTTATGGCCGGACAAACCGAAGCGAATGTTTTTTTCCACGTTCAGATGAGGAAAAAGGGAGTAATTCTGCGGTACGTAGCCCATGCGGCGGTCTTCCGGGCGATCGCCGCTGATGTCCCTTCCCTTTAAGCTGACCGCTCCCCGGTCCGGCCGGTGAAAGCCGAGGATACACTTCATCAGGGTGGACTTGCCGCTGCCGGTAGGGCCGAGCAGGACGTGATAATCACCCTGTTGACAGGAAAGATTGATATTCCGGAGAGAGAACTCCCCCAGCGACAGGGTCAGATCGTTAACCGTTAAATAGGTGTTACTCATGGCCTCCCCATGTTCGGGTTCTCACAAAAAAAGAGAATAGCCAACAAGACCATTGCCAACCCGATCCCCATCATTGTTCTGCGGCTTTGCATGGTTACCTCCCTTATATTATTTTTCGGTTATATCAGGCGGCGCCAGGCCAACCCTGCCCGGCAATCCGGCCGGGTGTTATGCTGGACCGGGAATAACGATCCTGAAATTTTTTTAAAGCTCGATCCGGCCGCTTTCGTGCTCCAAAAAAAGCTGAAAGTTTTCGTAAAGTTTCCAGAAAGCCGCGATGGCCCTTTCCCCGGCTTCCGTCAGGCGGGCACCGCCGCCGCCCTTGCCGCCGGTGGTGGTCTCCACCAGAGGGGCCCGGGCCTGACAGTTCATGGAATCCACCAGTTCCCAGGCATGCCGGTAGGACATTTTCATTGACCGGGCCGCCTTTGAGATCGAGCCATACTGCTGAATCCTCTGCAAGAGCACCACCCGGCCATAGCCGATAAAGGTGCCTTGCCGGCCTTTTATCCATATTTTGCCCTTTACCAGGGGGTCTTCTTGACCCGGCCTGTTAGCGGTGCCGCCGGAAGCCTTCCTGGTTCGGGAAGACGGCTGGTTATGTTTATGTTTATGGTCTGAGGCAGTCATGGCGTTATG
>JAWOCW010000354.1:0-2571 GCA_046483615.1 Desulfosudaceae bacterium | reverse complement strand
CTCCGGGCTCAACTTTTCCCCCACCAGGTCAACCCCGTCGGTCCGTCCCAGAAAGACGAAATCCGGGCAGCTCCCCAGAAAACCGGTGACTTCAAGCTGGTCACGCAGGCGATAGCGCAGCAGACCCGACCCCGTGGTGAGAACCGGCTGAACCACCTGTCCTTTTTTCAATTCCCAGGAATAGAAGACTTCTTCGGAATCAATATCCAGGAATTCATGGAAATGGCAGCGATAGGCCAGGGGGTAACCGTCGCCGAAGGGCATGGTCACGATCCCCTCGGTGGCCAGGAGGCCTTTGCCCGCAAAACCGACTGAAGGAAAAAGGGCTCGTACTTCCCCGGCCCAGGCGGTCGAGGTCCAGGTGTCCCAGGCGCTGATCAGCCCCAGCCGCGGCCATAAATATTCAAAAAACACCGGCGACATCGTCCCGTCCCAGCCGGCCAGCATTTCGGCCGCGTATGGCGACCGGGGGCACTTTAAAAAACCCAGGGCTGGTTCGGCCTCGCCCCAGCGGCCCCGCCGGAGCACCTCCGCGATTCTTTGCCGGTGGTCTTTTATAAATCCCAGCAGGCTCAATAAAAACGTCGGGCTCCAGACGGATATCAGGGACAGCTCCTGGTCGGCGCATAAATAGCAGGCCGTGGCAAAAAACGAATCGTCCGATTCCGGCGTCTGGGCGACTCCGCCGGGAACGGCCATCGTCAGGGACATGAAGACACGCTTCCACCACGGCACCAGATTCATGTCGTCATTAATGTCCGGACTGATTTTCTGCCGCAACTCCGTGGGCACCCAGGAAAGCGACCAGTAGTGCGAGCCCCTCCGAACGGCGGGGTAATCCTGGTACATCCGGTAAATCATCGGTGAAATCAAAGAATCGAGCTGTTTCAGAAACTGGTCCGTGTAGGGGATCCATTTGATGGCCGAGGTTGAACCGCTGGTGGGCTGGTAACGTTCGCAGGGGCTGGTGCTGAGAACCGGCTTCCCGGTTGTCCGCTGCCGTTCTATCATCTCTTCCCAGTCGGCGTATTCTGTCAGCGGCACTTTTTGCCGGAATTGTTCGGCCGTCAGGGAGGATTTCAGGGAGGATTTCAGGGAGGGCGTCAGGCCCAGGGCCCGGCCGGACTCCGAACCGTCCACGGCCCGCAGAATCTCGCCCAGTACCCGCCGCTGATGGGGTTCAATCTGCCGGAGCCCGGCCGTGAACGCCCGGTATTCCTTCCGGCAGAACTTCATGGCCGCTCGATGAGCGGCTGAACTTAATATGGTCATATTTTTTTTCCCTGGCCCGGTATTCCCAGGCGCCTCTGTAAAAAAATCACAATCTGAACGGCTTCATTTATATGCTTCCGGTTTTTCGCCGGATATTTTCAAAAAACATTCCCGCCTCTGATACCGGCCGGCCAACCCGCCCCCCCCGGCGACTGGCGGGGCCGCCCGGTGACGCTGCCGGGATTCTTGTTTGGTGGCCAGTATCATCAGGGCCGGGGCCAGGATGAAATCCGTCAGCACGGCCACGATTATGATTATGCCCAGCAACAGTCCAAAACGGCTCAAATGGGGAAGCGTCGCTGCCAGCAGCATGAAAAATCCGCCGGACAGAACCAGGGAGGTAATCATCAGGGCACGACCGGTGCCGGTGAGAGTCCGCCGGACAGCCTTGCGGGCGTCGCCGGTCTGATCGTAATACCGGCGGAAGTTATACATAAAATGCATGGTGTCATCCACCACCAGGCCGATAGCTATGCTGCCGATCATCAGGGAGGTCATGTCAAGCGGCACGTTCAGGGCGCCCAGGGCGCCCATCACCATCAAAATGGGGAGCAGGTTGGGAAACATGCTCAAAAGGCCTGTTTTCAGATCACCCACCAGAAAAATCATCAACAGGGAGATGACGATCCCGGCCAGGAGGTAGCTTTCATACATGCTGTTCAGGGTGGCCGGCAGG
This sequence comes from Desulfosudaceae bacterium, assembly GCA_046483615.1. GTDB lineage: Bacteria > Desulfobacterota > Desulfobacteria > Desulfobacterales > Desulfosudaceae > CAYTQK01. The sequence continues at coordinate 623 of JAWOCW010000354.1, read as the reverse complement.
GTCCGGGCCAGGATCACGGACATACCGGTTAAAGAAACCTCGGCCCGGCCGGCGAAAACATCCTGAAGCAGACCGGAAATCATCCGGCTCATGTTATACAAACCCAGGGAATCCAGCCAGGGCACCTTGATGGACAGGCGTGTTTTGGAAAACCCGGTATCGACGATGGGCTCAAGATCTTCGGCGCCGCTGTTTTCAAACAGCAGCAACTCCTGGGCGATCAGCCGCCGGTTGTCCGGAATCCTGTACGCGGCCGGCTCGTCATTGTTAAGGGCCTGGTTAATTTGTTTGACAATATCGTTGATGGTAAAAATTTTTTTGATTTCAAACCGCGGATCAGCCTCCTTGAGATCTTCTTTCAACCGTTGGACGGCGGTATCTATTTTATTTAAAATCACCGGGTCGTGAAGCCCGTTTTCCCGGCTGGTATCAACAATCGCCTCAAAAGTGATGACGCCCCCCAGTTTTTCTTCGATTATGGTGATGTCCCGCTTGACCGCCATATGTTCGGGAAAATAGTTGAGCATATGATCCCGGTATTTAACCCGGGACAGGCCGGCCAAAGAAACGCCCAGCAGAATAACGGCGATGACAACGATTTTCACGGAATGAGCGGCGGCCAG
>JAWOCW010000384.1:0-3173 GCA_046483615.1 Desulfosudaceae bacterium | reverse complement strand
GAGATCCCGGTAAATTTTTCCCCGAAATTGCCGGTATGAGAAAACACATCCGCCACCTTTCCGCCAGCGGCGGCGACCAGGTAGGCCTCCTCACCATCATAAGGCAGCAGCTTCTCGTTCTCCTGGACGGCCTGACCTGCCAGAACCCTTAGTGAGTCAGTCCGTTCATAAGGCGCCTCGACAAAAAATGTCAGCTGCCGGGGGGCCGGGATCTCCCGGGGGGCGGACACCGAGCCCAACCGCTCATACTCTATCTTCGGTTTGATGATTCCGAAAAATGGTTTTTTGATCATAACCTTACCTTTAATTTAGAATTCCCTGGTCAACCTGACTACGCCTGACCGACCGTCACAATTACTGGGCATGACACATACTACATTCAACCGGTCCGGCGCCATAGTCCTGATGACATCCAATACACTGATCATGGAAAGCATCTTCCGACTTTTCATATTTCATCTGGATCTCTTCCGCGATTTCCACGAAGTATTCATCGTAAGGATCATGACAATCTCCGCAGGCGTACGGAATGGATTCGCCTTCCGGAATCGAATGGCAGTCCTGACAGGTCCAGGAACCGGGCTCATCCCGTAACAGCCGGTGATGCTCATCATGAATATAGGGTTCCCAGGAAAGCGGATGACAATCATCACAGACAGCGGGAACCGTCTCGGGATCATCTGCTTGATGGCACTCACTACAGGCCATGAAAGGACTGCCATCACCATGATGATGGCAGGAGTAACAATCTCCCTCATAATCCAGGTGGCCCAGATGATCAAACAGGACGTCTCCGGCTATACCGGAAAAAACTATCCGGACCGGTTCTTCGGGTCGCGACCCGGAACCAGCCGCGTAACAGATGATGCCGACAATCAGCAATACCGCCGCCAGGCCATACGCAAGCTTAACATTCTCTTTTATCATCTACCTACCCCTTTATCTTCGTCTTTCAGCTGTGCCAATTCGTGCTCTGAATTAGCTGACACCACCGGCAACCCGGGCAGGATCGACCTGGCACAGCGTCAGGCACATGAATTTGGCGACATATTATATTAATATTTTTTAGCAAAGAGCTCTTTAACCCGGGCATTTGACAACCCTTGGTCGTAAATTTTGTCTTTTAGCACAACCAGAAACAGCTTTTCAAGTATTTTTAAAATTATGGCGGGAAAAATTTACCCTTAGCCCGGACATTTCAAAGGCGGAGCGACCACGATATTCCTGCCTCCGGCCTGTGCTTTGGCCTGATAAAGCGCCATATCCACGTGCTTTAACAGGCAGTCCAGGCTGACGGATTGTCGCGGAACCGGGCTGATTCCGAAACTTGCCCCCGCCGCCACGCCGCGCTCCTCTGCCCAGCTGGTAAATTCGCGCTGCAGCCGCTCCGCCGCCAGTTCCGCCTCACGGGCGCTCATTCCGGTCAGCAGAAACACAAACTCATCCCCTCCATAACGGGCTACCACATCAGTCTTCCGCAGGAACTGCCCGGTCAGGGAAGCAAACTTCCGGAGGACTTCATCACCAACAGCATGCCCCATGGTATCATTTACCTCCTTGAAGTTATCCAGGTCCGCGAACATTATCACCAGGGAAAGTGGATTTCTCTCCCGCAGCGACAACATGTAATTGGCGGACTGGGCAAAAGCGGTTCGGTTAAACAACCCTGTCAGGGGATCCTGGCGAGCCATGTTTTCGGCTTCATTTTTCAAAGACTCGATCCGATTCATCAATAAAAAGGAATAATAGACGCATAAACTCATGAACAGAACCGCGAAAACCAGATCATAGGGCAGCCTTTCCACCAGATAAAACTGGCGGATGAAAAAAACCGGCAGGGTCAGCACCATGATAGTGACAAACTGTTCCAGAAAGATTCTCAGACCGTGCTGGATGCCGTTGCCAAGAACCGCTATCAGAACAAACAGGCCGGTCGGCGGTACCGGACCAGGATCAGCAAGCACGGCGATAAAAGCGGTGGCGACATCTACCCAGGCCGCCAGGCGGATACTGAAAGCTCCGGCGCCGCGAGAACGGTAGACCAACCACCAGACGATATGGAACCCGGCAAAAAGCAGCACGGCCACCCCGACCTGGAACCGGTTCAGCAGCAGCAGCGGCCAGGGCAGAAAGTAGAAATAAAGGGCGGCCAGGCCGGCCAGCACCAACCGGACCGCGAATTGTTCCCGCGGCATATATATGCCCGGCTCAAATTCGGCTTTCCCACGCGGCGGCGTCATACCGCCTCCTTTTCTGATGATTTTTAAGAAATCCGGGTTAGAACGGCCAGAAGAAACAACACCCTCCCGAATCCAGCAGATCTTCTTGACAACCGGCCAGCTGCCGCGCGTAAAGATCCGACCGCCCCTGGACGCGCCCGGCAATTTTTTTCAGCCAGGCCTTATTCTGATAGGTCTGGCGCGAATACCCCCCCTGGCCTTCATGGTAGGCCAGGTAATGGGCGTAAGCGTCATCGGCGGGAATCCGGCATTGGACACGGCTGAGGTGGCAATACCAGCCGATAAAATCTATGGCATCATGAAAGTTATCGCGTTTGGCGCGATAGTTGTCCGTGGCCTGTTTATATTTTTCCCAAGTGCTGTCAAGAGCCTGGGCATAGCCGTAAGCGGAAGAAGGTCGGGGGCCCGGGATAAAGAAACAGCAGGTGGTGCGAGGCGGCCGGGCTTTGGCGTTAAAGCCGGACTCCTGGAACATAATGGACATCAGAACCGGAATGGGCACCCCCCACTGCCGCGAAGATCGCCGAACGCTTTTAAACCAGGCCCGGTTATCCTCAAAAAGAAGGCAGATGTTGTCGGAATGCCGGGCCAGCGGACGATTAGCGGCACAACCGGCCATGATCACGCACAGAGCACAGGCCGCCAGCCAGCAGCCAGCCAGCAACGGCTTGATTGTCTTCACGTTTGCGCAACCCGGCTCATTCATGAAAATGATTATAAGCGGTAAATGGAGAAAGCGTCAAGCAGGGGCTTTCAAAATCCGGACAATCAGCCCGGATATTGAGACAAAAAAGGCCGGAGAAACCGGAGGAGATAGAAGACCGGGAAAAAATAAAAACCTGAGAAAATAAAAAAAGAATACTTTTTTTAAAAGCCGTCAGGAACAGGTCAGAAATATTCGGTAAAAAAACGAGATGCCCGGGTGCTGACGCG